>NZ_JBFAKH010000025.1:0-105516 GCF_040655635.1 Streptomyces sp. NPDC050388 | reverse complement strand
GCACAGTCCCCCGCCCCCGCCCCCCCCCCCTCCGGGCCCCCCCCACCCCTTGCCCGGCCCGCCGCGCCCCCCCCCCGAGCGGGGTGGGTCCTCGGACGGACGGAAATGGGTCCCGCGCCCGATGGGCGCCGGGCGCGGAAAGGGAGACGGTGGGAGATCACCCGTCTGCCAACAGAGGAGACCCCCCGTGTCGATCGACCTGCCGCGCACCGAACCGCGTTCCGCCCACACCGCCGCCGACGAGATCCGTCAGCGCCTCGAGCACGCGCGCACCACGCGGTTGGCCCAGCTCAAGGCCCTGGACGAAACAGGAGGGAGTCCCGACGACCACCTGATGTCCAACCAGAAGGACGGCATCAAGCGCGCCCTCACGGAGATCGAAGCGGCGTTCGCCCGCGTCGAGGACGGAAGCTACGGCACCTGCCTGGGCTGCTCCAAGCCCGTCCCGGCGGAGCGCCTCGAGATCCTTCCGCACACCCCGTACTGCGTCACCTGCCAGAGCCGCGCAGCCTGACCCGCGCCCCGTCCGTACTCCCGTCCCGCTCTGCTCTCCTGCTCCGCCCAAGGGGGTGAAGTGGTGGCCCACCAGACCATCGACGAGCACGACGAGGTCCTCACATCCGAGGACCTCGCGGCGTTGCGAGCGAACCTGCGCGAGCAACTGCTGTTCCGCCAGGAGCAGCTGCGGCAGTTCGCCGCCGATGCCGGGTCGGGGCCCGGCGAGCCACTCGGGGAGGAGGCCGCCGGCCGACTCGAGGTGCACGTCAGGCTCGCCGCGTCCGCCCGGATGGTGCTCGCCGACGTCGAGGCGGCGCTCGTCCGGATGGACACCGGCGGCTACGGCCGCTGCCACCTGTGCCGCGGCCCGGTCGAACGGGACCGGCTGCTGATAGTCCCCCAGGCCCGCTACTGCGCCCGCTGCCAGCAGGTGAGGGAGGCCGCGCGATGAGCACGGGCCGAAGGAGCGGACGATGACCGTGATCCGGCGTCCGCGCAGGACGGTGGCCGTGCGGCACAGCCCCTGGCCGCGGTGCCGCCGGTGCTCCGGCATCGCACTCGACCTGGGCAGCTCCCGCACGCGCGCGTGGATCGCCGGACGGGGCATGGTCCTCGACGTACCCACGGTGACCTTCCCGGGCAGCGGCGCCATCCACCCCATCCAGCGCGGCGCCATCGTCGACGCCTCCGGCACCGCCCGGATGCTCGACCGGCTGCTCGGCCACCGGCTGCCCCGCTTCGGCCGCCCCCTGGTCGTCGTCACGACGCCGGTCCTGGACGGGCCCGCCTTCCGGGAAGCGGCCCGCACGGCCGTCGAAATCCTCCGCCCGCGCGCTGTACACACTGTCCCGGGCGCGCGGGCGGTTGCCCTCGCCGCGGGCGCCGACCACTCCAGCCCGCTCCTGGTGGTGGACCTCGGTGCGCACCTCACCGAGGTGGTGCTGCTCGCCGAGGGAGCCGTCACCGACGCCCGGCGCACCGCGCTGGGCGTCGGTGACCTGGGCGACTACGGCACCCCGCCCGGAGACCTCACCGACGCGGTGGTCGACATGGTGACGGCGATGCTGCGGCAGGACCGCAGCGCCACCACCCGCACCGCCCTGCGCCGGGGCATCCTCCTGTCCGGCGGGGGCGCCCTGCGCCCGGAGATCACCCACGGCCTGCCCGACCGGCTCGGCTGCCCGGTCCAGCCCGTGCCGTCGCCGCACACCGCCGCGGTCCGGGGCGCCGCCGGCCTGCTCGCCGCGGCGCACCACCACCCCCTGGCCACCGGACCCGGCTGACCCGTCGCCCGCACTCCCATCCGTCCGCGCCCCGACACCCGAAGGAGTCACGACGTGGCGGGCACCGTTCCTCCCGCGCAACCGCCCCCGGGGTCCCGTCTCGGACCGCCCGACCGTCCTCCGCCGTGGCACCGCCGGCACAACCCCCTGCGCCGGCGCACCGACGTACTCCGGGTCTGGATCGGCCTCGGCATCCTGCTCGCCGTCCTGGCAGTGGCGCCCGTGGTCGCCGTCGTCGTCTCACGACTCGCCCACCGCCACTACGAGGAAACGGCCCGCCACCAGAGCCTGACCCGGTACGAGACGACCGCGACCCTCACCGAGGACGCCCCGCGCCATCCGGAGCCGGGATCGGACGAGGAGGAGCTGGCCCGTTACCCGGTCGGGGTCCGCTTCACCACCCACGAGGGACGGACCGGCACCACCCGGGCCGAGGTGCGGCCGAGCCTGCCCGCGGGCAGCCCGGTCCGCATCTGGGTGACCACCGACGGCGAGGCCACCGGGCCACCGCTGACGCGTGAGGAGATCCGCAGCCGCAGCATGGGTTGGGCCCTCCTCTCCGGCACCGGCGTCGCCCTCACCGGTGCCGCCGCCCACGGCGTGACCCGTCTCGTCGTACGCCGCCGGAACCTGGCCGACTGGGACAGGGCCTGGGCCGAGACGTCCCCCCGCTGGACGGCGCCCGGATGAACTGCCGGAGGCGGGCAAGGGTCCAGGTCCTCGCGGTTCCGTGCGGAGGTTCCCGGAAGGGCACCGGTGGCGACGGGGACACGTCCGCCGTGTGCCCGGTGACCCGTGCCGTGGCCCGAGCAGGGGCGGAACGGCGGGCTCCGGCGGAAGGCGGCATGAAGGGCGCGTAAAGATTGCCGAGTTCTGGCAATGAGTTCGAGTCCGGGTGTGTGAGAGCATCCGCATGCGGGAGGTCGGTCGGCGAAAGTGAGGCCCGAATGGAGTGGTTTGTGGGTCTCGGCATCGCGGGACTGCTTCTGCTGCTGTTCTCACTGATCTTCGACGGACTCCTGGAAGGCGTCTTCGGCGGTGTGCTGGACGGCATGTTCGACGGGCTGCTGTCCCTGCCGGTGATCGCCGGGTTCGTGTCCATGCTCGGCTTCGGCGGCGCGATCGTCCTCGGTACGACGGACCTCGGGGTCACCGGCGCGACGGTGGCAGGAGTGCTGGCGGGAGTTGCCGCGGGGTGGCTGACCTGGAAGTTCAGCCGGGCCCTGATGCGGGAGCAGACCGCTGCCACCCCGCGGGGCGGCGACCTCGTCGGCACCTCCGGCTCGGTGGTGACCGCCATCCCGGCCGAGGGCTACGGCGAGGTGCTGGTGTATCTCGCCGGGCAGCCGCTGAAGCTGTCCGCGAAGAGCGCCGTGCCCGTCGCGCGGGGCGCCGAGGTCTGGGTGGAGTCGGCACTGTCCGCGACCTCGGTGGCGGTCCGCCCGGTCGAGCGCTGACCGGTGCCGATCGGCACGTCCCCGCGGAACGACACGTCACCCGTCGAGGCCCGCCGGGATGCCGGCACCTCCCGCAGTGCCCGCTTTCCCGTCCCATCCGAACCACATCGCCGTCCCCCGGGGAAGGCTGAGGGGATTCCACACCTATGAGTCCTGTACTGATCGCCGTGGTGGGAGTCGTCGTACTCCTGGTCCTGCTGGGCCTGGTGGTGGTCACCCGCTACAAGGTCGCCGGCCCCAGCGAGGCGTTCATCGTCACCGGCCGGCGCGGCAAGAAGTCCACCGACCCCGAGACCGGCCGGATCTTCACCGACAACAGCGGCCAGAAGGTCGTGGTCGGCGGCGGTGTCTTCGTCGTCCCGTTCGTCCAGCAGAAGTTCACCCTCGAACTCTCCAGCCGGCACATCCCGGTCGCCGTCCGGGGCGCGGTCACCCTGCGCGGAGTGAAGGCGAACCTGGAGGGTGTCGCCATCGTCAAGGTCGGCGGCACGGAGGACTCGATCCGCGCCGCGGCCCAGCGCTTCCTCGACCAGCAGGACGGCATCGTCGGGTTCACCCAGGAAGTGCTGTCCGGCGCGCTGCGCTCCATCGTCGGACGCATGTCCGTCGAGGACATCATCCGTGACCGCGCCGCCTTCGCCGGACAGGTCGCGGAGGAGGCCGAGGCCAGCCTCTCCGGGCAGGGCCTCGTGCTGGACGCCTTCCAGATCCAGGACATCACCACCGAGGGCTCCTACCTCGAGGACCTGGGCCGGCCCGAGGCGGCCCGCGCCAAGCAGGAGGCCGACATCGCCGAGGCCGTCGCCCGGCGCGCCTCCGAGCAGGCCCGCCTCAAGGCGGAGGAGGAGATCGCGATCGCCCAGCGCACCTTCGCGCTGAAGCAGGCCGAGATCAAGGCCGAGACGGACGAGGCCGCCGCCCGCGCCGACGCCGCCGGTCCGCTCGCCGAGGCCGCCCGGCAGCAGGAGGTCCTGCAGGAGCAGGAGAAGGTCGCCACCCGGCAGGCCGCGCTGACCGACCGTGAACTCGACACCCGGGTCCGCAAGCCCGCCGACGCCGCCCGCTACCAGGCCGAGCAGGAGGCCGAGGCCCGCCGTATCGCCGCGGTCAAGGAGGCCGAGGCGGCCGCCGAGCGGGCCAGGCTCACCGGTGAGGGCGAGAAGGCCCACCGCGCGGCGCTCGCCGACGCCGTACGCATCGAGGGTGACGCCGAAGCCGCCGCGATCTCCGCGAAGGGTGCGGCGGAGGCCGAGGCCATGCACAAGAAGGCCGACGCCTTCGAACGCTACGGCGACGCGGCCGTGCTCCAGATGCTGGTCGAGGTGCTGCCGCAGGTCGTCGGCAAGGCCGCCGAGCCGCTGGCCGCCGTGGACAAGCTGACGGTCATCTCCACGGACGGCGCGGGACAGCTCCCGCGCACCGTCGCCGACAACGTCGCGCAGGGCATGGAACTCCTCAGTTCCACCACCGGAGTCGACCTCGGTGAACTCCTCCAGGGGATCGCCCGGCGCGGCACGCCGACGGTACCGGCTCCCGCGGAGCACACCTCCGTGGATCCCGCTGGCGGCAAGGTCGACATCACCGACTGACCTCCCCGGCCCCGACAGCGGAGCCCGGTCACCCCGCGGGTGACCGGGCTCCGTCGCGTCCGCCGGTGGGTCAGCGCAGGGTGAGGGGGGTCTCGGCTTCGGCGCGGGAGAGTTTCTCCGGGTTGCGGACGTAGTAGAGGCCGGTGATGCGGGCGTCCTCGCCCCGGACCGCCAGGACGCCGTCGAGCCCGCCGTCCAGGTGCACGACGAGGGCCGGGCCGCCGTTGACCACGGTGGGTCCGGCGGTGATCGGGAGCCGGTTCCCGCCGAGGCCACCGATCATGAAGCGGGCGACCTCGTCGGCCCCGTCGACCGGCCGCACCGCGGCCTGCTTGATGCCGCCGCCGTCGCTCAGCAGGACGACCTCCGGGGCAAGCACGTCGAGGAGGGCCCGCAGGTCCCCGCTCTCGAGCGCACGCCGGAACGATTCCGGAGCCGCCCGGGTCTCGCTCGGGGAGACCATCCGGCGTGGACGGCGGGCATCGACGTGCCGACGGGCACGGTGGGCGATCTGGCGGACGGCCGCGGGGCTCTTGTCGACGGCGGCCGCGATCTCGTCGTACCCGACGTCGAACACCTCGCGCAGCACGAAGACGGCCCGCTCGGTCGGTGAGAGCGTCTCGAGGACGAGCAGGAGCGCCATCGACACGCTCTCGGCGAGTTCGACGTCCTCGGCCACGTCCGGCGCGGTGAGCAGTGGCTCGGGCAGCCAGGGGCCGACGTACGCATCCTTGCGGCGCTTCATGGTGCGCAGTCGGTTCAGCGACTGCCGGGTGGTGATCCGGACCAGGTAGGCGCGCCGGTCGCGCACCTGCGCCAGGTCGACCCCGATCCACCGCAGCCAGGTCTCCTGGAGCACGTCCTCGGCGTCGGCCGCCGAGCCGAGCATCTCGTACGCGACGGTGAAGAGCAGGTTGCGGTGGGCGACGAACGCCTCGGTCGCCGGGTCGGTGGCATGGTCGCCGTCGCTCATGTAACGGCCCCTTCCGTCATGATCCGTCATGATCCGTCATGGTTCGTCACGGTCCGTCGCACGACGTCTTGTCTCGTCGTGGCCGGCCGTGGCATGGAGACACCGCGCGACCGACGGCTGTGACAGCACACGGCCCGGGCCGCGACGACGGTCGAGGCATTCCGTATTTTTGCAGGCTCTGCATATTTGCGTATCCTGCACGACGTGAACGACAGAGACCCGGTGGCCGGCGGGCTTCGGGTACGCAAGAAGCGGGCGACCCGTGCCGCCCTGGTGGCGGCCGCGGTGCGGCTGGCGGCCGAGCACGGCGCGGAGAACGTCACCGTCGACGCGATCAGCGAGGCGGTCGGCGTCTCACCCCGCACGTTCTTCAACTACTTCGACTCCCGTGACGAGGCGTTCGTGATGGTGGGCGCGGAGTCGGGCGTGCGCGTCCGGCGGGCGGTGCTCGCCGCGCCCGCCGGCACGCCCCCGCTGGTGGCGCTGCGTGACGCGCTGGCCGCGGAGCTGGGGGAAGTGGAACAACAGCACGAGCTGTGGCGCCTGCATTCCGAGGTGCTGCGCCGATCACCGCACCTGCTGGCGCGGAGTCTCGGTGCCCACGTCGAGGACGAGTTCCTTCTGGCCGAGACGCTCGCGGAGCGCATCGGCGCCGGATCGCCGCTGTTCACGGGGGGCCGTCCCCCTCTCGGGTCGGCCGAGGGCCAACTGCGGAGGAGGGCCCTGGGGCTGTATCCGAGGCTGCTGGCCGCCGTCGGCACCACGGCCGTCCGCGTGGCCGTGGAGCACTGGTGCGTGCGGCAGGACGAGGCTCCCTTCGAGGAGGTCTTCCGGTCGGTGTTCGACCACGTGGCCACCGGACTCCCGGGACCGGTCGAGCCCGCCGAGCCCGCCGAACCCGTCGAAGGGGCCTGACCCCCTCCGTCTCTCACGGAACGGCTGCGCGTCGTCCCCGGCACGCGTGATCCGTCCCTCCCACTCTTCCCTCTCACACTCTTGACCGCTGCGAAAGAACCGAAGTGAACTCAACACCGGCGCCCGTGGAGGCGTCACCCACCGCCATGACCCACCGGCAGATACTCCAGGCCATGTCGGGGCTGATGGCGGGCATGTTCGTCGCCATCCTGGCCGGCACCGTGGTCGCCAACGCGCTCCCGCGCATCATCGCCGACCTGGAGGCCAGCCAGTCCTCCTACACCTGGGTCATCACCGCCGAACTGCTGGCGATGACGGCGACGGTGCCCCTGTGGGGCAAGCTGTCGGACCTGTTCAACCAGAAGCTGCTGCTCCAGCTGTCCCTGTCCCTCTTCATCGTCGGCTCGCTGCTCGCGGGCTTCTCGCAGGAAGTGGGACTGCTGATCTTCAGCCGCGTGGTGCAGGGCATCGGCGCGGGCGGTCTCACGGCTCTGGCGCAGGTCGTGATGGCGGCCATCATCCCGCCGCGCCGGCTCGGCAAGTACGCGGGCGTCTTCGGTGCCGTCTTCGCGGTCGGCACCGTGGCCGGACCGCTCATCGGAGGTGTCCTGGTGGACACGTCCTGGCTCGGCTGGCGCTGGTGCTTCTTCATCGGGGTGCCGTTCGCGCTGCTCGCCATCGCGCTGCTGCAGCGCACCCTGAAGCTGCCCACCGTCCGCCGTGAGGCGAGGATCGACTTCCTGGGCGCCTTCCTGATCGTCGCGGGTGTCTGCGCCCTGCTCATCTGGGTCTCGCTCGCGGGGACCGAGTTCGGCTGGGTCTCGTGGCAGACCGCCGCTCTGACCGGCGGGGGAGTGCTGCTGCTGATCGCCGCGGTCGTCGTCGAGTCGCGCGTGCCGGAACCGATCATCCCCCTGGGCATCTTCCGCAACCGCACCGTGACGCTCACCACCGTCGCCAGTCTCCTCGTCGGTGTGGCCATGTTCGGCGGCACCGTCTTCCTCTCGCAGTACTTCCAGATCTCCCTGGGCAAGTCCCCGACGATCGCGGGCCTGATGAGCCTGCCCATGATCCTGGGCCTGCTCGTCTCCTCGACCGTCGCCGGGCAGATCATCACCAAGACCGGCCGGTGGAAGGTGTACCTGGTCGCGGGCTCCCTCATCATGACGGCGGGCCTCGGGCTGCTGTCCACCATCGACGTCGACACCCACTTCGGCCTGCTCGGCACCTACATGGCGGTCATGGGCATCGGCGTCGGCATGCTGATGCAGAACCTGGTGCTGGCCGCCCAGAACGACGTTCCCGCCACCGAACTGGGCGCCGCCACCTCGGTGTTGTCCTTCTTCCGGAGCATGGGCGGCACCATCGGCACCAGTGTGCTCGGGGCGATCCTCGCCAACCGGGTCGCCACCGAGATGACCAAGAGCCTGACGGAAGCGGGCATCCCGGCCGGTGCGAACGAGTCCGGCGGGGGCGGAGTGCCCGACATGGCGACGTTGCCCGGGCCGATGCGGGAGATCGTGGAGCGCGCCTACGGGGTCGCCACCGCGGAGCTCTTCCTCGTGGCCACGCCCGTCGCGGCCCTCGCCGTGATCGCCGTGCTGTTCATCAGGGAGAAGCCGCTGAAGGACACCAGCGGCATGGAGCGGCTCACCGCGGAGTCCGCGGACTCCGCCGGTGCGGCGGCATCGACGGCCGGCGTCGGCTGAGGCGCGCACGCCCTGTGGGGCGGCGGAGTGCGGAGGTCTTCCGGCGGAACGCCCGGAGGGCCTCCGCGCTCGTCACGCCCCCTCGGGGGACTCACCCGGCGCCGGGAAGGACCTCCTCCGCGCCGTCCTCGACGGCGGTCGGCAGGACCGGCTTGGCGTCGCGGCCGGAGCCGACGGAGGATGGGAAGGAGGACACGCCGTTCGCGGTGCTCCCCTCGGTGCGCACCTCGAACGCGGTGCCGGCCGCCGCGGAGGAGGCGGCGACCCCCCGGGCGGAGGGAGATGCCCACGGCTCCACAGCCCCACGACCAGGGCGCAGGGGACGAGCACGACGGTCTCTGGGAGCGTGGTGACATGGCCTACGACCACGCACACACCGGCCCGGGCACGGGCCCCGCACCCGGCCCGGACACCCGCTCCGAGCCCGTCCCGTTCGCGCCGGACTCCCTCCTCTGGGACATCACCGGCGACGTCCGGACCCTGCTCTCCCTGCCGACCGCCCTGGTGCTCCAGGTCGCCCACCCGGCGGTCGGCGCGGGCGTCGACGACCACTCCGTGTTCCGCACCGACCCCTGGGGCCGGGCCGAGCGCTCACTGAACTCCCTGCAACTGTGGGTCTACGGCGGCGAACAGGCCCTCGAGGAGGGCCGCAGGCTCCGCGAGCTGCACAAGGGCATCAGCGGCACCGACACCCGCGGCCGCGCCTACCACGCACTCACTCCCGCCTACTACGCCTGGGTGCACGCCACCGCCTACCCCGTCTTCCTGAGGGCCGCGCAGTACCTGTCCCGCCCGCTCGACGAACCGGACGAACGCCGCCTCTACGGCGAACTCCTCAACCTCGGCGCCATCCTCGGCATCAAGCAGCGCGACATGCCGCGCACCCCGGAGGAGTTCTGGCCGTACTTCGACACGATGGTGCGCGAGGAACTGGAGAAGACGGCCGTCGTGACGGAACTGCTCGACCCACGGCGGCCGATCCCGCCGCCGGACGGAGCGGGCACGTTCCTGCGCCGGCTCTGGCCGGTGCTCCGCCCGCCCCTGGCGCGGCTGCACGTCTTCGTCACGACCGGCCTGCTACCGCCCACCGTCCGTGACCACCTGGGCCTGGCCTGGACGGCACGGGACGAGCGACGACTGCGCCGCCTGGGCGCCGTCGTCCGCACGGTGGTCCCGCTCCTGCCCGAGCGCCTGCGCTACCTGCCCCGAGCCCGCGCCGCCCGCCGCGCCGCCCGGAGGTGACCCCGGCTCCGGGCGGCGCGGCCCGAACGGCCGGTGACCGTTTCCCGGCCGTCCCCGGTGATGCGCATCCGGTGCGGGGCGCGCACCGCACGCCCGGAGTCAGCCGGGGCGGCGCCGGTCCTTGTCCGTGCCCGGGTCGACGCCGGTGGAGGCGGAGTCGTCCCTGGTGCCGCTCGGGCGCCGGGAGCGACCCCGGCGTCCGGTGTCGCGCATTCCTTTCTCCGCGTCGTCGCCGTGCTCCTCGCCGCTCTTCGCGCCGCGCTCGGCCGTGTCCCCGGGGACGGATCCACGTTCCTGCCCGGACTTCCTGCGTCCCTTGCCGGAGGGCGGGGCGTGCTCGTCCGTGTGGAAGGAGCGCCGGGCGCTCGGGTTGTCCTGCCGGCGTGTCCCGTCGACGTCGGGAGCCCAGCCGTGCAGCTCGGTGCCCTGGTGGCGGCTCGGGCCCCCGCCGTGCGAAGGCTGCGACGACTTCTCTTTCCCGTTCTCTTTCCCGGACGTGTTCCGGCCTGCCTGTCGGTTGTCGTGTCGGCCACCCCGTCGAGTGCCGACATCGCACCCGCTGCCCCACCGGCGGCGAGCCCGCCTCCCGGCCAGGTGGAGCCGAAGTGTCACCCGTGCGAGCGATGCCCGGGGGTCATGCCACCACTGGAGGGCGCAAGGGTCCGACGATCCCCAGACGGCCGCGGTACGACGGCGGCCGCGCCTTCGAGGGAGAGCCGCCATGCGTATTCTGCTCGTCGCCAGCGCGTACAACAGCCTCACGCAACGTGTCCACGCCGAGCTGGCCGGGCTGTCGGAACGTCGCCACACCGTCGCTGTGGAGGTCACACCGCACGGCGACGACGTGCGCCGTGCCGTGCACCGGCACGATCCCGACCTGGTCGTGGCCCCCATGCTGAAGGCCGTCGTGCCGCCTGACGTCTGGGCGGCGCGGACCTGCTTGATCGTCCATCCCGGCCCCGTGGGGGACCGTGGGCCGTCCTCACTCGACTGGGCCGTCCAGGAGGGAGCCGGAGAGTGGGGCGTCACCGTGCTGGAGGCCGTGGCCGAGATGGACGCCGGCCCCGTGTGGGCGACGACGAACTTCGCCGTACCGGACGTGGCGAAGAGCGACCTGTACCGGGGCGAGGTGTCCGACGCGGCGCTGGAAGCCGTCCTGCTCGCGGTCGACCGATTCGCCTCCGGCACGTACGTGCCCCGGCCGCAGGACGACTTCACCCGCTTGCCGGGTGCCAGGACCCGGCCGCCGCTGCGGCAGAAGGACCGGGGCATCTCCTGGGACACGGACTCCACCGAGACCGTCCTGCGCAAGCTGCGCGCCGCGGACTCCCAGCCGGGCGTGCGCGACGAACTCCTCGGCCGCGAATGGTTCCTGCACGGCGGTCATGCGGAGGACCGGCTCCGCGGCCGCCCGGGTGAACTCCTGGCGACCCGCGCCGGTGCGATCTGCCGGGCCACGGCGGACGGCGCGGTCTGGATCCCGGAACTGCGGGCCCGCACCGGCCCGGGACGTCCCCGGGCCTGCAAACTGCCCGCCACCCTCGCCCTCGCCGGCTGCCTGCCCGCCCTGCCCGAAGCCCCCGCGGCACCGCAGCCACCTCCCGGAGCCCGGACCTGGCAGGACATCCGTTACCGGGAGGAGGGGCAGGTCGGCTTCCTGACCTTCTCCTTCCCGGGCGGTGCCATGGGCACCGACCACTGCCACCGTCTGCTGGACGCCTACCGGGCGGCCTGCTCCCGCCCCACCGGCGTCCTCGTACTGGGCGGTGGCCGGGACTTCTTCTCCAACGGCATCCACCTGAACGTCATCGAGGCGGCGGCCGACCCGGCCGCCGAGTCCTGGGCCAACATCAACGCCATGGACGACCTCGTCGAGGCCGTCCTCACCACGACCGACCGGTTCGTCGTCAGCGCGATCGGCGGCAACGCGGCCGCCGGCGGGGTCATGCTCGCCCTGGCCGCGGACGAGGTCTGGTGCCGCTCCGGTTCGGTCCTCAACCCGCACTACCGGCTCATGGGCCTGTACGGCTCCGAGTACTGGACGTACACCCTGCCCCGCCGGGTGGGCGCCGCCACGGCGGAACGGCTCACCGGCGGGGCCGCGCCGCTGACGGCCTCGGCGGCGCTCGGCATGGGGCTCGTCGACCGGGTCCTTCACTGCGGCCCGGACGACTTCACCGACAACGTCACCCGAACGGCCGTACACCTGGCGGCCCTCCCCTCCGTCCAGACGCGTCTCGCGGCCAAGAAGGCGGAAGCCGAGCACCGTGAGGCCACCTCACCCCTCGCTCGTCACCGGGAGCAGGAACTCGCCCGCATGCGGAGCATCTTCGACGACCCGGCGGCCCCCTACCACGCCCTGCGCCGGGCCTTCGTGCGCAAGGAATCCGCGGCCACCGACGGAGGCAGTCCGGATGTGGCCCTCGCCGGACGGGCCGACTGTTAGCCGCGAACGAAGACCCGAGCACGGGTCTTGCCGCACCTTCCAGGAGGCGTTCCCCATGAACGCAGCAACGCCGACCACGGTCGAGGAGCCCGGCGCGACGGGCACGTCCGGCTCCGAGGAGAAGCCGATCCACATCCTCTGGAGCAACGCCGGGCCGAGCTGGGACGGCGATCCCGCCGCCCTGACCGCGGCCGTACAGCCGAGCATCGAGGAGAGGGCGCTCCGGGGCTGTCAGGTCTGCCGAAGACCGCGGCACGGACCGTGGACAAGGAGCCGAGGTGGCGCCACACGGGAGACGAGATCACTACCGGCTGCCGGCCGCCGTGGTGACAGCACCACCGGTGACAGCACCGCACACCGAACCCGCCTCCCGCACGAACAGCTGACGAAGGGCACCGCACGCACCATGGCAACGACGACGACCGGTGGCAGAACCGGCCCGGCGGAGACGGCCTGGGACCCGATCACCCGGATCGTGGGCGACCTCGGCATCCACACGAAGACCGACTTCCAGCAGAAGCGGGTCGCGGAGTGCTACAGCGCCTCGTCGGTCTTCCGCGGCCACAGCGTCTTCATGCGCGGATTCGACTTCTTCCACGAGGCACTGCCGGGATACGGGGAAGCGGGCCGCCGCCGGGTGCCGCCGGGCTGCTGGGGGGCGCTCGACCACTTCCAGCCCGACAAGGCAGAAGCCCTGGAGGACGCGTGACCCCCATCGCACCAGACGGCGCCCGCACCCTCGTCGCCGGTGTCGGCAACATTCTCCTCGGAGACGACGGCTTCGGCGTCGAGACCGCGCGCCGGCTCGCCCAGGAGGAACTGCCGGCCGGTGTCGAGGTGGCCGACATCGGCATCCGCGGTGTGCACCTCGCCTACCGACTCCTCGACGGCTACGACACGCTCGTCATCGTCGACACGACCGCACGCGGCGGCGAACCCGGAACGCTGTACCTGATCGACGCCGGGACGCCGGACGGCACCGGGCCGACGGCGGACGTCCTGCTCGACGGGCACCGCATGTCGCCCGACGCGGTCCTCGCCCTGCTCGCCACCCTGTGCGCCGGGACCGGCGCCACGCCCCCGCGCCGCACCCTCGTCGTCGGCTGCGAACCCGCCTGCCTCGACGAGACCCTCGGGCTCAGCCCCCAGGTCGCCGCCGCCGTACCGGAGGCGGTGCGGATGGTGACCGACCTCGTCCGGCAGGAGGCCGCCGCATGACACGCCGTCGCAGAAGGAACAAGGAGCACCCCGTGAAGAAGACCCTCATCGGCGGCGCTGCCGCCGTCACCGCCGTCACTGCCGCCACCGCCTTCGTCAGGTGAGTCCTCCCCGACCTCGGGCGCTCCCCGCGGATCCGCAGGATGTGAACCGAACGGCGTACGCAGGCGTGTGATCCCGGCGCGCCGGTCGGCCGGCCCGGGGGAGCGCGTCTGTAATGGGCGCCGGACAGGCAGCCACGGGCGTAGGACGGAGACCGATGCACGAGATGTCCATCGCGCTGGCCGTCGTCGACCAGGTGGAACAGGCGGCCCGGCCCGCCGGGGTCACGGGCGTTGTACGCGTGGCCCTCGACGTGGGCGAACTGGCCGGCGTGGTCCCGGACGCGCTCGCCTTCTGCTTCGAACTGGCCTGCGCCGGCACCGTCCTGGAAGGCGCCGAACTGACCACCCGAACCGTCCCCGGCACGGCGCGCTGCACGGGGTGCGGCGACGTGTGGGAGGTCGGCATGCCTCCCCACCTGCTGTGCCCCGCCTGCGGGCAGGCCGCGGCCGAACTGCTCTCCGGCCGCGAACTGTGCATCAGCGAGGTGCGGTGGGCCGTACCGGAACACCAGTCCGCGTCGGCCACGTCCCGGTCGGCCGACGCAACGTGAACCCGTCTTCGAGGTGAGCCGAACCATGTGCAAAGTCGTCGATCTCCAACAGGCGGTCCTCGCCAAGAACACAACCGTCGCCCGGCTGCTGCGCTCCGAGCTGACCGCCCGAGGCACCACGGTCGTCAACCTGCTCTCCAGCCCCGGCAGCGGCAAGACCGCCCTGCTGGAACGCGAACTGCTGCTGGCCCGGGAACGCGGAGTCACCACCGCCGCGCTCACCGCGGACCTGGCGACCGAGAACGACGCCGAACGGCTCGCCCGCTCCGGCGTCCCCGTCAAACAGGTCCTCACCGACGGGCTGTGCCACCTGGAGGCGGACATGCTCGCCGGGCACCTCCACGACTGGCTCCCCGAGCACACCCGGCTGCTGTTCGTGGAGAACGTGGGCAACCTGGTCTGCCCGGCTTCGTACGACCTCGGTGAATCGCTGCGGGTCGTGCTCGCCTCCGTGACCGAGGGGGAGGACAAGCCGCTCAAGTACCCGACGGCCTTCGGCCTCGCCCAGCTCGTGATCGTCACCAAGACCGACCTGGCCGCACCCGCCGAGTTCGACGAGGCGGCCTTCCGCGCCAACGTCCAGCAGGTCAACCCGGGCGTGGAGGTGGTCCTCACCTCCGTGCGCACCGGAGCGGGCGTGGGCACACTGCTCGACCGGGCGCTCGCGGCGGCGCAGGGCACCGTGCCCCACGCCCCGGTGATGGCCCGGGTACAGGCGTGACCGCTCCCCGGCCCGTGGCCGACCGCACGCCGGCCCCGCGGCGCAGCCGGGTCGTCGTGCGGGGCGTGGTGCAGGGCGTCGGCTTCCGGCCGTACCTGTACACCCTGGCCACCGAACTCAGGCTCTCCGGTCATGTGACCAACACCGCGGACGGCGTCGTCGTCGAGATCGAGGGCGACCCGTCGTCCGTGGACCGGTTCTGCGCGCGCATCGCCCCCGACGCCCCGCCCCTGGCGCTCGTCGAATCGGTCGACGCCACCGAGGTGCCCACCACCGGCGCCGACGGGTTCGCCATCGTCCCCTCACGCGCCGGCGGCCCCGCCCGCACGCTCGTCTCGCCGGACACCGCGACCTGCGACGACTGCCTCGCCGAACTCGCCGACCCGGCGGACCGGCGCCACCGGCACCCGTTCATCACCTGTACGCACTGCGGGCCGCGGTTCACCATCGTCACCGGCCTCCCGTACGACCGCGACCACACGACCATGGCCGGCTTCCCCCTGTGCGCCGACTGCGCCCGGGAATACGCCGACCCGGCCGACCGCCGCTTCCACGCGCAGCCCGTGGCCTGCCCCGCCTGCGGGCCGCGGCTACGGCTGACCGGGGCCCCCGGGAAGGCCGGCGGCCCCGAACCCGCCGACCCGATCCGCGCAGCGCGTGACCTGCTCGCCGACGGAGCGATCCTCGCGGTGAAGGGCCTGGGCGGCTACCACCTGGCCTGCGACGCGACCAACCCCCGGGCCGTGGCCGAACTGCGCCGCCGCAAGGCCCGCGGGGACAAGCCGTTCGCCCTGATGGCCGGGGACGTCGCCGACATCGCGCACCTGGTCCACGCCGGACCGGCGGAGTGCGACCTGCTCACCGCCAAGGAGCGGCCCATCGTCCTGATGCGGCGTCGCCGCACCGGCGCCCCGGACCCCGGCCGTCCACGGCCCGCCCGAGAGGTCGCTCCCGGCAGCCCCGACCTCGGCGTCATGCTCCCGTACACCCCCGTGCACCACCTGCTGCTCGAAGCCGACGACGACCACGATTCCACGCGAGCGCGGCTGCTGGTCATGACCAGCGGCAACCTCGCCGGCGAACCCATCGTCACCGACGACGCGGAGGCGCTGGAACGGCTGTCCGGCCTGGCGGACGCCTGGCTGCTGCACGACCGGCCGATCCACGTGCCGTGCGACGACTCGGTGGTGCGGGTCTGCGACGGTGAGCCGCTGACCCTGCGCCGCTCCCGAGGCCATGCCCCGCTGCCGCTCGCCCTGCCCGTCCCCGTGATCCCGGCGCTCGCCGTCGGCGGCGACCTCAAGAACGCCTTCTGCCTCGGTGAGGACCGCAAGGCCTGGCTGTCGGCGCACATCGGGGACATGGACGACCTCGCCACCCAACAGGCCTTCGCACGCGCCGAGCGGCAACTGGAGGCGATCACCGGGGTACGGCCCGAACGTCTCGTCGCCGACCGCCACCCCGCCTACCGCTCGGGCCGCTGGGCCGAACGGCACGCCGCCGGGCGGCCCGTCCTGCGCGTCCAGCACCACCATGCCCACGTCGCGTCCGTCATGGCCGAGCACGGCCTCGACGGCAGCAGCCCCGTCCTCGGGGTCGCCTTCGACGGCACCGGCTACGGGGACGACCGGGCCGTGTGGGGCGGTGAGTTCCTGGCCGCGGACTACACCGGCTTCTCCCGCTTCGCGCATCTCGCCTACGTGCCGCTGCCCGGCGGGGACGCCGCCGTCCGGCGCCCGTACCGGATGGCCCTGGCCCATCTGCGCGCCGCGGGCATCCCGTGGGACGGGGACCTGCCGTGCGAGGCTGCCTGCCCGCCCGACGAACTCCGCCTTCTCGAGCAGCAGTTGACGCGCGGACTGAACTGCCGGCCCACATCGAGCATGGGCCGCCTCTTCGACGCCGTGTCCTCCCTCGCCGGAGTGTGCCACCACGCGGGCTACGAGGCGCAGGCCGCCGTCGAACTCGAGGCCGCCGCAGTGACGGCCGACGCCTGCGCGGACGACGCCCGCTACGCCTTCCGGCTCACCGGCGGGGACGGCACCCCCCTCGCCGCCGATCCCGCGCCCCTGCTGGCCGCGGTCGCCGACGACGTGCGGCGCGGCGCCCGGCCGTCCCTCGTCGCGGCACGCTTCCACCACGCCGTCGCCGGGCTCGTGCACGAGGTGTGCAGCCGGGCACGCGACGAACTCGGCCTGGAGACGGTGGCCCTGACCGGCGGGGTGTTCGCCAACGTGCTGCTCTCGTCGGCGTGCGCGACACGGCTGCGCGGCGACGGCTTCACCGTGCTGCGCCACCGGCGCATCCCGCCGGGCGACGGAGGACTCGCCGTGGGCCAGCTCATGGTGGCCGCCCGTACCGGAGCCGCCGCCACCGAGTGACGGAGCCGGGCCCGAACACGCGACAGTGAGGAGAGAACGCATGTGTCTTGCGGTACCCGGCAGAGTGCTGGACGTCGAGGACCGGGACGGAACCCGTATGGCCACGGTCGACTTCGGAGGAGTCGTCAAGGACGTGTGCCTGGAGTACCTGCCGGACCTGGAGGTCGGGGAGTACGCCATCGTCCACGTCGGGTTCGCGCTCCAGCGGCTCGACGAGGAATCGGCCCGCAGAACCCTGGAGCTGTTCGAGAACCTCGGCATGCTCCAGGAGGAGTTCGGCGACCCCTGGGAACAGGCGGCGGCCCAGGGCGCCGCGCAGCAGCCCTCAGACCACACCACCGCCCGGGAGGTACAGCAGTGAAGTACATCGAGGAGTTCCAGGACCCCGACCTCGCCGAACGGCTGCTGGACGACATCCGGGCCACCGTCACCCGCCCGTGGGCGCTGATGGAGGTCTGCGGCGGCCAGACCCACACCATCATCCGGCACGGCATCGACCAACTCCTCCCCGAGGAGGTCGAGCTGATCCACGGCCCCGGGTGCCCCGTCTGCGTCACCCCGCTCGAGGTGATCGACAAGGCACTGGAGATCGCCTCCCGTCCCGATGTCATCTTCTGCTCCTTCGGCGACATGCTCCGCGTACCCGGCACCGGACGCGACCTGTTCCAGGTGCGCGGCACCGGCGGGGACGTCAGGGTGGTCTACTCCCCGCTCGACGCACTGCGCGTCGCCCAGCAGAACCCGGACCGGCAGGTCGTCTTCTTCGGCATCGGCTTCGAGACGACCGCTCCGCCCAACGCGATGACGGTGTACCAGGCGCGCAAGCTCGGCATCCGCAACTTCAGTCTGCTGGTCTCGCACGTACGGGTGCCGCCGGCGATCGAGGCGATCATGCAGTCGCCGGACTGCCGTGTGCAGGCGTTCCTCGCCGCCGGACACGTGTGCAGCGTCATGGGGATGGACGAGTACCCGGAACTCGCCGAGCGTTTCGGCGTGCCCATCGTCGTCACCGGGTTCGAACCGCTCGACATCCTGGAAGGCGTCCGCCGTACCGTCCGCCAGCTGGAACGCGGCGAGCACACCGTCGACAACGCCTACCCGCGCGCCGTGCGCCCGGAGGGCAACCCGGCGGCCCGGGCCATGCTCGACGACGTCTTCGAGGTCACCGACCGCGCCTGGCGCGGCATCGGCGTCATCCCGGACAGCGGCTGGCGGCTGTCCCCGCGCTACCGCGACTACGACGCCGAGCACCGCTTCGCCGTCGACGGCATCACCACCCGCGAACCGGCTGCCTGCCGCAGCGGCGAAGTGCTGCAAGGGCTGATCAAGCCGCACGAGTGCGAGGCGTTCGGGACCACCTGCACCCCGCGCTCACCGCTCGGCGCCACCATGGTCTCCAGCGAGGGTGCCTGCGCCGCGTACTACCTCTACCGGCGGCTCGAGCTGAACACCCCGGCGATGCCGGCCGCGTCCCTGGAGGGCAGCCCCGTTGTCTGACACCACCGTCCCCGTCCCCGGCGCCGTCCGGCAGGCCGAGGACACCCGCCCGGACATGCTCAACTGGACCTGCCCCGCACCGCTGCGCGACCAACCGCGGATCGTCATGGGCCACGGCGGCGGCGGAGCCCTGTCCGCCGAGCTCGTCGAGCAGCTCTTCACACCCGCCTTCGGCGGCCCGGCACCGGCGGCGCTGACCGATTCCGCCGCCCTGGAACTCGGCGGGGCCAAGCTGGCCTTCTCCACCGACTCCTTCGTGGTGCGCCCGCTGTTCTTCCCCGGCGGCAGCATCGGGGACCTCGCGGTCAACGGCACCGTCAACGACCTCGCCATGAGCGGGGCCCGCCCCGCCTATCTGTCCTGCGGTTTCATCCTGGAAGAGGGAACCGGTACGGACGTCGTCGGACGGGTCGCCGCGGCGATGGGCGCCGCCGCCCGGGCCGCGGGGGTGGAAGTCGTCACCGGCGACACCAAGGTCGTCGAGGCAGGGCACGGCGACGGCGTCTACATCAACACCTCCGGCATCGGACTGATCCCCCCAGGCGTGGACCTGCGGCCGGAGCGGGTGGTCCCGGGTGACGTCGTCCTCGTCAGCGGGGCGATCGGCGTCCACGGGGTGGCGATCATGAGCGTGCGGGAGGGGCTGGAGTTCGGGGTGGAGATCCTGAGCGACTGCGCACCGCTCGGAGGCCTCGTCGAGGCGATGCTCGCCGTCACACCCGACCTGCACGCCCTGCGGGACCCCACCCGCGGCGGACTGGCCGCCTCGCTGAACGAGATCGCCGCCGCCTCCGGCACCGGCATCGTGGTGCGGGAACGCGCCGTGCCGGTCCCCGAGGCGGTGACCAACGCGTGCGCGGTCCTGGGGCTGGACCCGATGTACGTGGCCAACGAGGGGAAGCTCGTGGCGTTCGTGCCGCCCGCCCACGCGGACGCGGTCCTGGCCGCCATGCGCGCACATCCGCTGGGCGCCGAGGCCGCTGTGATCGGCGAGGTGACCGACGCGCACCCCGGTATGGTCGTCGCCCGCACCGCACTGGGCGGCACCAGGGTGGTGGACCTGCCCCTCGGCGAGCAACTGCCGCGGATCTGCTGAGGACCGCCGGCCGCGGTCCCGGGGCCACGGGTCAGCGGGGCGGTCGGGGCTGTCGTGCCCGGCTCGCATCCCGGCCGTGCGAGCCGGGCACGAAGTTCCCTTCCTCAGTCCCGGCCGCGTGCGTGCTTGAACCGTGCCAGGCCGTCCGCGAGGTCGATCAGCGGCCCGGGGTAGTCCAGGCGTGCGCGTTCACGCTCGGGCAGCCGCCACGGTTCATGGATGTGCTTGCCCGCCACGTCCCGCAGTTCCGGAACCCAGCGGCGTACGTACGCTCCCCGCGGGTCGAAGCGCCTGCCCTGCGCGACCGGATTGAGCACGCGGTGGGGGCGGGTGTCGGTGCCGGTTCCGGCGACCCACTGCCAGTTGAGCTGGTTGTTGACGATGTCGCCGTCCACGAGCAGGTCGAGGAAGTGCCGGGCGCCGATCCGCCAGTCCACATACAGGGTCTTGGCCAGGAAACTGGCTGCCAGCAGGCGTGCCCGGTTGTGCATCCAGCCCTGGTGGCGCAGTTGGCGCATCGCCGCGTCGACGACCGGATAACCGGTACGGCCCTCCCGCCACGCGGCGATGTCCTCGGACGCCTCCTCCCCGGTGCGCCACCGGTCGTGCCGGGTGCGGTAGTCCCGGGCGGACGCCGCCGGCCGTGCCGCCAGTACCTGGTGGTGGAAGTCGCGCCAGCACAACTGGCGCACGAACGCGTCCGCCCCGGGCCCGCCGTGCGCGCGGGCCCGCCGGACGAGTTCCACCGGCGAGAGGGCTCCGAAGTGCAGGTACGGCGACAGCCGGGAGGTCGCGTCGCCCGCCAGGTCGTCGTGGTGGTCCTCGTACCCGGACAGGTCCTCGCGGGCCCACCGGGAGAACCGCTCACGCCCCCGCTTCTCCCCGCCGGACGGCAGGTCCGGGGAGACGCCGGACAAGCCGTCACGGGACGGCAGCGGCTCGCCGCGCACCGCCTCCGGGACGCGCACGGTGCGCGGCGTCGGGCAGGTGTCCCGCAACCGCTCTCGTGACCAGCGGCGGAAGTAGGGCGTGAACACGGCGTAGTGGTCGGAGCCGGCCGGAGTCACGGTCCCCGCGCCCACAGCGGTGATCACGCCGTCGTGCACGCGCAGTGCCACGCCGTGGTCGCCGAGTCCCTCGCGCAGCCGCTCCTCCCGGCGCTGGGCGTATCCGGTGACCCCGGCGGCCATGTGCACCTCAAAGGCTCGGCACTCCGCGGCGAGCGCGCGGACCTCCCGCACGACCGGCCCCGTACGCACCACCAGCCGGCCGCCGCGCCGACGCAGTGAGGCGTCGAGGTCGGCCAGGCAGTCGGCGAGGAAGGCGCTGCGGTTGGGTGCGTCGAAGCCGGCCGCACGGACACCCGGGTCGCGTACGAACAGCGGCACCACCTCGTCCGCCGCCGCGAGGGCGGCGTGCAGCGGGGGATGGTCGTGCAGACGCAGGTCCGAGGTGAACAGGACGACCGCGACGGTCATGACGTCACTCCTGGTGTCGTGAAGCGGTGCCGTGGGTGCTGCTTCCGGACGTTCCGCCCGGCGGGGGAGTGCCGGACGCGGTCGGCCGGGATCCGACCCCGCGTGCGCTCATGCCCTTGGCCGCGGCCTGGGTGATGTTGCGGGCCATGCCGCCGAAGACGACGGCGTGGAAGGGGGCGACGGACCACCAGTAGGCGTGGCCCGGCAGACCGCGTGGGTGGAACAGCGCGCGCTGCCGGTAGCGGGTGCGGCCCCCTGCGTCCGTCTCGGCGTACATCTCCAGCCACGCCAGGCCCGGCAGTCGCATCTCCGCCCGTAGTCGCAGCAGCCGCCCGGGCTCGATCTCCTCCACCCGCCAGAAGTCCAGTGAGTCCCCGGCCCGCAGGTGCTCGGCGTCGCGTCGTCCGCGCCGCAGCCCGACCCCGCCGACGAACCGGTCCAGCCAGCCCCTGACCGCCCAGGCGAGCGGGAAGGAGTACCAGCCGTTGTCGCCGCCGATGCCCTCGATCACCTTCCACAGCGCCTCGCGTGACGCGTCGACCGGCAGCTGCCGTTCGTCCTGGTAGAGGCTGCCGCCGGCCCAGTCCGGGTCGGTGGGCAGCGGATCGCTCGGGGCCCCCGGTACGGACGCCGACGACCAACGGGTGGCCACCTGTGCTTCCCGTACCCGCCGCAGGGCCAGCGCCAGCGCCTCGTCGAACGGCAACGGCCGGCCCGGGGTGTCGGGCACGTACCGGGCGATGTCGTGCTCCTGGCAGACCACCTCGTGCCGCAGCGACTCCGTCAGCGGCCGGGCGATGGAGGCGGGCACCGGGGTGACCAGGCCGATCCACAGACTGGACAGCCTCGGGGTGAGGACCGGCACCGGCACGATGAGCCGCCGCCGCAGCCCGCCGACGGTGGCGTAACGGCGCATCATCTCCTGGTACGTGAGGACGTCCGGCCCGCCGATGTCGAACGCCCGGTCGACGTCGTCCGGCATGGTGGCCGAGCCGACGAGGTAGCGCAGGACGTCCCGTACCCCGATGGGCTGGGTCCGGGTGTGCACCCAACGGGGGGTCACCATGACCGGCAGCCGCTCGGTCAGATAGCGCAGCATCTCGAAGGAGGCCGACCCCGAGCCGATGACGACCGCCGCCCGCAGCACGGTGGCGGGCACCGGGGCGTCGAGGAAGATGCGCCCGACCTCGGCCCGCGAGCGCAGATGAGGGGAGAGCGACTCTTCGGGCACGTCCGGTGGGGTGAGCCCGCCCAGGTAGACGATCCGCCGCACGCCGGCGGCGTGCGCCTGCTCGGCGAAGACACGGGCCGCACGGCGGTCGGTCTCCTCGAAGCCGGAACCGCCTGCGAGGGCGTGCACCAGGTAGTACGCGACGTCGATCCCGTGCATGGCCGTGGCGACCGAGTCCGCGTCCGTGACGTCGCCCCGCACCGTCTCGACCTCCCCCGCCCAGGGATGGTCACGGAGTTTGTCCGGGGAACGGGCCAGGCAACGGACGCGATGGCCGGCCTCCAGCAGTTCGGGTACCAGACGACCGCCGATGTACCCGGACGCCCCGGTGACCAGACAGTGCAACCGTTCTGTTTCCTGCCGTCCCTGCCGTCCGTCCGTGCCCACCATCGTTCCTCCCTGTGTTCGCCCCGATTGTCCCCCTGTGGTCGATCGTGGCCGCACCAGCGCGCCCGCGCCCGTCGCGGCGAGTCGGCCGACGGCCGTGACGCGGGGGCGACCGTCTGCCCGCACGGTCAGCCCCCGGGCTCCGGCATCCGCTCACCGGAGCCCGGGACACGGCGGGGGCACCCCGTGTTCGGCGAGCGGGCCGACCGACAGGCCCGCGTCGCGGCAGTCGTCCACGATGCCGGGCAGGGCGCCGAGCGCGGCCCGCCAGCAGGCCGGGGCCGACATCCTGTCCGTGTCGTGCAGGAGGACGGTGCCGCCGCCGCGCAGACCGGCCGCGACGGCCGAGCGCACCGACACCGGGGTGGCCTCGGCCGTCCAGTCCCTGCCCCAGACGGTCCACAGCACCGGCCGCAGGCCCGCCGTACGAGCGGCCGCCCAGCGCCCGGAGGTGAGGATGCCGTAGGGCGGGCGGTACCACCGGGGGCGCCGGCCCGTCAGGTCCCGGACCGCGCCGGCCGCCCGCAGCAGGGCACGCACGTCGTCCGCCGGGGCCGGCCGCCAGGGATGCTCGTGGCTCCAGCCGTGCACGGCCAGTTCGTGCCCGCGGCGGACGGTCTCACGCACCACGGAGGGGTGCCGTACGACGCTGTCGCCCAGGACGAAGAAGGTCGCCCGGACCCCGAGCGCCTCCAGCGCGTCGAGGAAGCACGGGGTGGACTCGGGATCGGGCCCGTCGTCGAAGGTCAGCGCGACGTGGGCGGGATGTCCGACGCCGGCGAGGCCGGGCGAACAGCGGCGCACCACGGGCAGCCAGGTGGCCGCCGGGGCGATGTGCGCCGCGGCGACGGCGGCGAGCGGAGTCAGCACGGCCGCCGCGCGCCGGGCGGGGGAGCGACCGGGGGAGGTGGACATCGGGCGGGCCTCCTTGCCGTGCGTTCGGGGTGGTCGGGATCCCTACGGCACCGGCCGGACCGAGTCGGTGCCCGGGTGCCGCGACGCCGCGTCCCAGCTGCCGGAGACCGACGGGGCGCGGGCCAGCCCGGCGGCGCCCACCCCCATGAGCACCACGCCGACCACCGCGGGCGCCGCCCGCACGCCGAGCATGATCTGTTCCCCGAACAGCGCCCACCCCAGCACCACGCTCGTCAGCGCGTCACCGAGGGTCAGGGCGGGCTGGGACGCCGCCAGCGTCCCGGCCCGGAACGCGCTCTGGAGCAACAGGAAGGCGACGGTCCCGGCGACGGCGGTGGCGTACGGAGGCCACGACGCCAGCAGGGCGCCCAGCCCGTCCGGGAACCTGCCGGTCATCTCCTTGAGCAGTGCCGCGGTCAGGGCGAACGAGATCGCGGACGCCAGCCCCAGCAGCGCCGCGCGCGGTGCGCCCCGCACCGCACGGGCCGTCAGCACCAGCGCCGCCACGGCACCCAGCGCCGCCCCCGCGGCCGACGTCCACAGCCCCGCGGAGGCCGTGGACCGGCCGACGATCGGATCGGCCGAGGTCAGGAACATCGCCAGCCCGAGGGCCAGGGCGGCGAACGCCAGCCAGATACCGCGGTCCGGACGACGGTGGAAGACCACGCTGCCGACGACCAGGGTGAACAGCAACTCGGTGGCCATGAGCGGCTGGACCAGCGCGAGACTGCCCCTGCCCAGAGCCGCCGCCTGCAGAACCGTGGACAGAGCGAGCAGCCCGGCACCCGCCACCCAATGGGGCCGCAGCAGTACGCGCCCGAGCCAGCGGGCGGCCTGGCGCAGCCCCGCGCCGCCCTCCGGCTCCTCCGCCGCGGCCCGCCGCTGCAGCACCGAGGACGAGGCGTTGGACAGTGCCGCCAGCAGGGCCAGGACGACGACCAGCACGCCGTACCACCGCTCAGCCGAACACGGTGGCGAGCCGCCGGTACAGGGCCGGTGCCGCGCCGCGCACCCGGACGGGCAGGCGCAGCCAGCCGGGGACGTAGACCTCGTCCCGCCCCCGGGAGACCGCGCTCCACACGGCGTCGGCGACCCGCTCGGGCGGCACCGGCCCGGGCCACGACCGCCGGTAGGGGACGCCGCGCCGTTCGAAGAACGGCGTGTCCACCACTCCGGGCACCACCAGGCTGACCGCGACGCCGCTGCCGCGCAGCTCGTACCGCAGGGCGTCGGCGAAGACGGCCAGCGCCGCCTTGGCCGCCGAGTACACGGCTTCTCCCGGCACGCCCACCATCCCCGCGACGGACCCGATGAGCACCACACGCCCGGAGCCCGCCTCCACCATGTGCGGCACCAGCTGCCGGACCAGGCGCAACGTGGCCAGGAGGTCGACCTCGACGACCTCCTCGAGGGCGGACGGGGGCATGGCGCCGAAGTCCCCGGCCCAGCCGACACCGGCGCCGGCCACCAGGAGATCCACTCGGCCGACGTGCTCGAGGGCGAACCGGGTCAGCTGCCGCTCGGCGCCGGGCCGGGTCAGATCCGCCGGGAAGACCGAGGCCGGGGCCCGTTCCGCGACCCGGTGGAGGCGTGCCGCGTCCCGCCCGTTGAGGACGAGACGCCACCCTTTCGCGGAGAGCGTTCGGGCCACGGCGGTGCCGATGCCCGAGGAGGCACCGGTCACCAGTGCCGCGCCCGGACGCCCGGTTCCGCCGGCCGGGGACCCCGGCACCGCGTCGGCCGGGGCGACGGACGTCCGGGGGAACGACGCGTCGGCTGTGCCGTCACGAGAAGCGTGAGACATGGGCTGCACCTTGGCTGCGAGGGAGAACGCCCGGAGGAGCCGCTGCCTGCGGCCGCCCCCGGCGTTCGGCGGGGGCACCCGAGAAGTATCCCGGGCCCGGCCGCCGAAACGCGGGGGAGCATGTTTCACCGGCGTAGCGGAAGGAGACCCACCACCCCGTGCACTCACCGTCCTCGGCACCCCGCCGGTACGCGTCGGCGGACGGCAGGCAGCGGCTGCTGATCGTCAGCGCGAGCATGGGAGCCGGCCACGACACGGTGGCCGGCGAACTCGCCCGCCGTGCCCGGGAACAAGGCCACGACGCGCAGGTCGTGGACCTCCTGCGGCTGCTTCCGCACGGCCTGGGCACCGCGGTGCGCCTCTTCTACCAGTCGTCGGTGCGGTACTTTCCCTGGGCGTACGCGGGCCTTTACCACGTGCTGTTCCGCCCCGGCCCGCGCCGCCGTCCCAGTGGTCTTCCCCTCGCCCGGCTGGCGGGCGGGCGCCTGACGGATCTCGCGGAGCGGACGGGCGCCGACGTGGTCGTCCCGGTCTTCCATCTGGCCGCCCAGCTGACCGGTCACCTGAGGGCCCGTGGGCGCCTGCGGCCCCCGAGCGCCGTCTTCGCGATCGATTTCGCCGTCCACCGGCAGTGGCTCCATCCCGGCAACGACCTGTACCTCTGCCTCACCGACGAGGCCGCGCGGGACGTGGGCCGGAGCACCACGGTGCCCGTCGAGACGACCGGACCGGTCGTGGCGCCCGGTTTCTTCGCGCCGGCCGTCGGGGCCGCGGCATGGCGACTGCGCTTCGAGCGGTACGCCCCCGGGCGCCCGCCCGTCGTGCTGTCCGCCGGAGCCTGGGGCGCGGCTTCGGCGCTGGACGGGACGGCTCGGCTGCTCACCGCTGCCGGTTTCCTCCCCGTCGTGCTGTGCGGCCGGAACGAACGCCTGCGAGCCCGCCTGGCCGGGGTTCCGGGTGTGCTCGTACCGGACTGGGTCACCGACATGCCCGGCCTGCTGCGTGCGGCCCGCGTCCTGGTCGACAACGCCGCCGGTCAGACCGCCGTACAGGCTCTCGCCTCCGGGTTGCCCGTGGTGGGCTACCGCCCGCTGCCCGGGCACGGGAGGGAGGGCGTGCGACGGATGGCGGCGCTCGGCGTCTCGGAGATCGCTCCGGACGCCACCACCTTGCTGCGCGCCCTGCGGCGGTTGTCGGCGGACGGCGCGTGCCGGGACCGCCGGATCGCCCGCGGGCGGGAGCTCTTCCGGGGGGACGTGCTGGCACGGGTGGCCGCACTCGCCGACACGTCCCCCGTGTGATCCGCCGGAACAGCCGGCAAGAGGCGCCGACTCCCCGGACGGCGACGCCCTGCACACCGAGGCCTGGTACGACGTGCCGCACGCGTCAGTCGTCGCCGGCCGGTCCCGTCCCGGCCCCCGCGGGCAGGTCGTCGGTGAACCGGTGCCCGTGGTGGTCGAGGAGCCACCGGCCGAACAGGGAGCCGCCGAGGATGACGAATCCCACGCCGATGAGCCACGACTCGACGATGAGGACGACACCGACCGTGCCGTAGCTGATCGCGTTCTCGACGATCAGCGGTGTGAAGACGAAGTAGGAGAAGCCCCGCAGACCGATCAGGCCCGTCATGGTGGCGATCGCACCCGGCAGCAGGTGCCACCAGCGGACCTGGCCGCCCAGCAGGAAGCGCTGCCCCCACCAGAAGAACAGGACGCCGGTCACCAGCGAGAGGATGATCCGTTCAGGCCCTTGCAGGGTGTGGCGGGTCAGCACTTCCTGGTAGAGGAACGCGGTCAGGACGCACAGCCAGGTCGCCTGCCGCCAGATCCGGTGCCACGGCCCGGGAGGCAGGCTCCATATCCGCTCGTAGCCGTTCTGGATGCTCCCACCGAACGGGACACCGAACACGGCGAGTGCCAGCCCGCCCCACACGCTGGTGGTGCCGACCACCTCGCGCGGCGGGCTGATGATCTCCGCGAGGAGGCGCGCGGACCGGCCGGACAGGCCCATGCCGTCCGCGAGCCAGGCCGCGAAGCCGCCCCGCCCGAGCGGATCGGCGGCGGCGACCACGATGAGCAGGGGCGCCAGCGTGACCAGTGCCAGCGTGGCGAACCCCAGGGCGCGGTGCATCAGCTCCAGGTCACGGCCGCGCCGCAGCAGGATGTGGACACCCAGCCACTCCCATCCGTGCCGGAGCGTGCGCAGGTGACGCCTCACGGTGCGCTCCTTCGTCGGCTCGCGTACACGCGCCTGTGTCACCTGGCGGCATGCGGGGCAAACCTGGATGAAGCCGTCGTGGTGGGCGGGGCCGCGGGCGAGCGTGGTGATGCCGCCTCAGCGGCCGAGGGCGGGAAACGTGCTGTCTCTTCGTACGTGCGGCGGCAGGAGGGGACCGAGCCCTCCTGGTGCGCGGCACAGCACCGGCGCACCTGCGCCGCCGCGAGCCGAAGGAGACGTCGACGTCACTTCCTCGGCGGGACCGCGGCCACGGCGCGCAGCCGGACCGCCGCTGGACCGGGCGCCTTCCGCCGGGCGGGAGCCGGCGCCCCGCACCGACCGCGACACCCGGGGCCGGGCCCGCCGCCGGGTGCGCGGAGGCCGCGGGACAGGGGGCCGGACGTGCCGGACCGGTGGAGCCCGTGGGCCGTACCGGCTCTGCCGCGCCACGGGGACCGCACGACGAGCGCACCGGCCGGTCCGCCCGGCCGGTGACCCGCACCCGCGTCTCCTCGCCGTCTCCCGCACACGGCTCGCTCGCCAGGAGCGCCTCGCGGAGCCGGTCGAAACAGCGCCTCAGGATGCGCGACACCTGCATCTGGGAGACGCCGACGGCATCCGCGATCTGCTGCTGGGTGCGCTCCCGGTAGAAACGCAGGTAGAGGACCTGGCGGTCACGCTCCGGCAGTCGCTTCACCAGGGAAGCCAGGGACACGGTGTCGAGGACTCGACCGAGCGCCGGGTCCTCGGCACCGACCAGGCAGGCGAGCGAGGCCTCCTGGTCGTGCCCGGTGGGCTCGTCGAGGGAGCGCGGACGGCATTCGTGCACCGCCCGCAGTGTGGCCAGCACGCGGCCTCGTTCGAGCCCGGTGTGCTCGGCGATCTGCTCCGAGGTGGGCGAGCAGCCGCCGAGCCGCTGTTCGAGTTCCTCGACGGCCTGGAAGATCTGGCCGCTCGCCTCCTGGAGGGGCCGGGGCAGCCGTACGGCGGTCGTGCGGTCGCGCAGGTGCCGCCGGAGCTCACCGGTGACCGTGGGAAGCGCGTACGACAGGAAGGCGTGGCCCAGGGTGGGGTCGTAGCCGTCGACGGCCTTGATCAGTCCCAGGGACGCGACCTGGAGGAGATCGTCGAATTCCTCCCCCTGGCGTCGGAAGCGGCGCGTGACGCGGTGGGCCATCGGCAGCAGCAGGCGGATGACGTGGTCCCGAAGGGCGGCACGCCGCAGTCCCGGCGGGTGCTTCGAGAGCTCGCGCAGCAGCGCGTCGAGTTGCTCCGGGGACGGCTCCGGCACGGTGGCGTCGCGGGTCCGGATCACGCCGGCGGCTGAGGTGGACATGGGCCTCTGGGGGGAGGGGGCGGGCCTGCTGGGAGACGGTCTTCGGGCGTGGACAGCCACCTTCACCAGGGGGCCGTGGTGTCCACGTCAGTCTCGGAGTCACCCTTCGGCCGGTCTTCGAAACACGTCCTGCGCCGCGTGCGGGACATCTGTCCGTCCCGCGAGTGACGTCGGGCGCCGACCGGTTGCGCTCCCGGGCCGGTATGTGCAGCCCGACCGGGCCTGAGGCACGCCCCCCTTTGTGCCGAGGCAACCGACGCGTGAGGCGACCGCCCGCCCCGGGTGCCGGAGCGGACGGTGCGGGAGCGCCTTGTGCCGCCGGCCCGGTGGCGGTCCGGTGTCCGCGGCCTACCAGCGGTTGCGGTGCACGACCTCTTCGACCGGACGGCGGCTCACCGGACCGAACCTGCCGCGCGGCCACCCCACCGGGACGGCTGCGAAGGTGTTCATGTCGTCGGGAATGCCGAGGGCGGCCTTCCACTCCTCCTCCAGCATCAGGTGCCAGATGGTGATGTTGGCGGCCAGGCCCAGGCCCCGCGCGGCGAGCAGCAGGTTCTGCACGCCCGGGTAGACGCAGGAACCCTCCGCGAGGGCGGCGAAACGCTCCTGGATCCGCCCCATGCGTGCCGTCCCCTCGGCGCCGAGCTCCTCGGCGTAGCGCCGCATGCCCTCCTCCTCGATCCTCGGCTCCGGGAACCGGTAGCAGGGGATGATCAGTGCCGGGGTCTCGGCGAAGTGGTCGCGCTGGTACTCGATGGCGGCGACCATGCGTCCGTACGCGGCCTCGTCCATGCCGGCGGGGGCGTACTTGCCGGTCGTGGCCAGGTAGGCGTCCACGCACCGCTTCCACAACGGGGCGAGGTCGGCCATGACCGCGGGGTCGGTGACGACGACGTACTCGTACCGCTGCATGTTGCCGCCGCTGGGGCCCCAGACGGCCGCCTGTATCAGCCGGTCCAGGAGCTCGTCGGGCACCGGGTCGGGCCGCAGGCGCCGCATGGCCCGCATGGTGGACATGGTCGCGAAGAGGGTCGGTTCGGCGGTGTCGCCGGTCGGTGCCCCGGAGAGGGTGGCTTCAGAGGTCATGGTCGTGAGTGTAGGGACGGCGCGCCCCGTCCGGACCACCAGGTCACGTTTGCTTCGTCGCGCCGGGAGGAGTCATCTGCCCGATAACCACTCGCTTTTGATGCCCCGTCACCGAATCGGTCGAAAAGCTGACGGAGGTGATCCCGGCCGCCAGGACGACAACGGCCCTGAGAGACGGACGGCCCGCCGAGGCGACCGCCCCGCCGGGCCGTCGTTCATGCCTCGGGCACCGGCACCCGCCCGCGTTTGTCATGTGCGCAGGTGGGGACTCGGGGCCCATGACTGCAAAGCCACGTCGTCGCCGGATGCAGCAGAACCGGGTGCTGTCGCTCCTGGACCGTCTGGAACGGGCGCCTCGGGCGGACCCGGCGATCGACGCTCTTCGCTCGGCGGTCCGCTCCCTGCCGCTGGGGCGCGGACGGGACGTGCTGCACGGCAGGGGGCTGGGGCACCCGCTCCATCCGCTGCTGGTGCAGGTGCCGGTCGGGAGCTGGCTGTCCGCGGCGGTGCTGGACGCCGTGCCCGGCCGCTCCCGCGAGGCGGGGCTGCTGGTCGGGGTCGGCCTGGCCGCGGCCGGGCCCGCCGCGCTGGCGGGCGCCGTCGACTGGGCGGAGCTGCACCGCGAGCAGGCGCGGGTGGGGCTGGTGCACGCCGCGGCGAACTGGGCGGCCGTGGGCCTGTACGCGGCCTCGCTCGGCTGCCGGCTCGCGGGGCGTGCGGGGGCCGGCCGGGTGTACGGCGTCCTGGGGCTGACGGCGGTGGGGCTCGGCGGCATGCTGGGCGGCCACCTGGCCTACCGGCAGGCGTCCGGGGCCAACCACGCGGAAGAGGTGGCGCACGTCGTCCGGGAGGGCTGGCACCGGATCGGGGCCGTGGCCGAGTTCCCGGCCGGGCGGCCCGTGCGGCGCGTCGTGGACGACGTGCCGGTGCTGGTGGTCCGGGAGTCCGGCGGGGCGATCCACGCGCTGGCCGAGCGGTGCAGCCATCTGGCCGGTCCGCTGTCCGAGGGCACGGTCGCCGACGGATGTGTCCGGTGCCCGTGGCACGGCAGTGTCTTCCGGCTCGCGGACGGCTGGAACGTCCGCGGCCCGGCCACCGCGCCGCAGCCCGCCTTCGACACCCGGGTCCTCGACGGGCAGGTCGAGGTGCGCCTGCGCCGAGCCGACCGGGAAGCGGACGGCGAGTGGAGCGGGAGCGGAGTGGCCCGCGCCAGTGGGTACGCCGGCTGACAGCCGCTTCGCCTGACGGATCGACGGGCTTTCGCGGCGCACAACGTGGCTGTCCGGGGCAGGAAGCCCCCTGGACGGCTGTCTCGCGGCCGTGGCGGGACGACCTGGATCTCGGCGTGCCGTAGCCGGCCCGCCCCGAGGGACTGTCCCGACCGTCAGCGCTGCACGGCCGGTCCGCCGACGGTGCCGAGTCTGCCGTTCTCCCGCAGCCGTTGCTCGACCTCGGCCGGGGACGACGGAGGGCCGACGTCCGTGCCGCCGAAGCGCTGGGGAAGGAGCCGTGCGGCGCCGCCAGTTGCCCACCGCGGCACCCCCACCTGGTCTGCGGCAGTGGACGGGGGCGCAGGCGGTGCCGGCGAAGGCGTTCTCCCTTCGCTTCCGGCAAACACCGCCTTGTCCGGCTCGATGAGCACCTGTCCCCGGCCTGGAAGCCGGGCAACGTCCGCCTCACCCCTTGGCGCCCCGGCGGTCGACGCGCCCGGAAGACCGCGCGTGCCACCGCTCGGCCAGCCAGGAGGCGGTGAGGAAGGCCGGCAGGGTCACCCCGATCAGCAGCGCGCAGCCGGTGAACGCGCTCGCCAGGAAAAGGCCGCCCACCCGCGCCACGCCTTGGTAGTAGCCGACCACCACGCCCATCAGCAGCGCGTAGCCGCCGACAGCGGTGCCGGCCACCTTGCGGATCAGAACGGGCCAGCCCCGCTTGTCGGTGGGCACGGGCCGTACCGTGTCCCGGCGCAGGACCCGCAGGCCGAGGGCCAGGTACCCCATGACCAGCAGATAGCCGGCCAGCATGAGGGCGACGTTCAGATGCACGGGGATCAGGGAAGGTCCCTCCTTCCGGTGCGGGACTGATCTTCACACCCCTCAGTGTCCGTCCCGGAGCAGGAAGTGCCACCCGCGGACGAAAGCATGCCAGCCGAACCACAGCCACAGCGCGAACAGGGCCCACCGCCCCATTGGATAGCGCATGACCGCGCGCAGTGTGTCACTGAGGGTGGGGAACGCGTCGCCGGCCCGCAGCAGGCCGACGCCCTCCCAGGCGAACAGGGCGCCGAACAGAACCGCCCAGACCAGATAACCGATCACCGGATGCTCCGCCACCATGACCTCCCACATCCATGCACGCCTGTCTGGCGGCCGTTCCCCATGGTTCCGCCTCGACAGGGTCCGTATCGGTTCCAGCAGCGCACGGCGGGTCGGGCGATGCCGTGATCAGGGGGCCCGCGCCCGTCTCCTCGCCCAGGATTCCTGCGCCGCCCACCGCGCGATTCCGTTCACACCGCCTTCGTCGCCACCGGCCGCGCATCGGCCTCTCCCCGGTGGCGGGAGACGTGATGCCCACTCACCATTGCGGCGAGAGCACGCGAGACCTCCGGCACATGGGACGGTTCCGATGGATGGTCCGACGGACGCGGAGCGGGAACGCTCCGGAAGCGGCGGGGACGGGACAGGCCTGGACCGCAGGCGGTTCCTCGGGGTGACCGCGGCGGCCGGCGTCTGGACCGCGGGCACGGCGCTGACCGGCTGCGACACGGCGTCCGGCGGCGACCCGGACGCACCGGCCGACCCGTCCGAGGCTTCCCGTCCGGGCGACTCCGGCTGGCGCATCCGTTCAAAGGGTCCGCCCGAGGCCGTTCTCGGCTACACCGACAAGGTGAGCGTCCTGCCGGGGGAGGACTTCGGGCTGTACGTGTCCACCACTGCGCCGGAGTTCCGTGTCTCGGCGTACCGGATGGGCTGGTACAGAGGCGCGCAGGCCCGCCTGGTCTGGCGCTCCGACAGGGTGGCCGGGCACGTCCAGAGAGAGCCGGAGCCGGCTCCGAGGACGCGCACGGTACGGGCGGGCTGGAAGCGTACGGTCCTCATCCACACCGACGGCTGGCCGGAGGGCGCCTACCTGCTCCGTCTCGACGCTTCGAGCGGCCACCAGCGGTACGTCCCCCTGATCGTCCGCTCGGCGACCGCCAGGGGGAGGACCCTGCTGATCCATGCGCCGGCGACCTGGCAGGCGTACAACCTGTGGGGCGGCCACAGCCTTTACGAGGGCGACGACGGATCGTACGGGACGCGTTCCCTGGCCGTCTCCTTCGCCCGGCCCTACGACAGCGACGGAGCCGAGAAGTTCCTGGTGTACGAGCGGGCCGTGGTCGTCCTCGCGGAGCGGCTGGGCATACCGCTGGCGTACACCACCGGCGTCGACATCCACCGCGACCCGGCGGTGCTGCGGGGTGCCGTGTCCGCGGTCGTGCTCGGCCACGACGAATACTGGACACCCCGACAGCGGCAGTCCATGACCCGGGCCCGCGACGCCGGAACCAACCTGGCTTTCCTCGGCGCCAACACCTGCTTCCGCCGGATCAGGCTCGAGGACGGGGACCGCACCGTGGTCTGCTACAAGACCGACTACCGCCACGATCCCCTGTATCCCCGCCACGGCGCCCTGGTGACCACCGACTTCCGCCAGGCACCCGACCCCGACCCGGAATCGTCCTTGACGGGGGTCCTCTACGAGGGCTATCCCGTGAACGCCCCCTATGTCGTCCGCAACGCCGGGCACTGGCTCTTCGCGGGCACCGGAGTGAAGCGGGGCGACTCCTTCGCCCATCTCGTCGGCGTCGAGTACGACCGTGTCACCCCGGGGTCGCTTCCGGACGCGCCGATCGAGATCATCGCCCACTCCCCCCTGGTCTGCAACGGCAGGAGAAGCCACTCCGATTCGGCGTACTACACGGTGCCGAGCGGGGCCGGCGTCTTCGCGTCCGGGACGATGCGGTGGGTCGAGGGCCTCATGGCCGGGACGGGGGAGAACGGCCGCAACCACGGCATGGACGCGCGCACCGGGGCCTTCGTGACCCGCGCCACCGAGAACCTGCTCCGGGCCTTCGCGGAGGGACCGGCCGCCAAGACCCGGCCGGCACCCCGCGACAACGTGCGCGAGGTCTACGGCTCGACCTGAGACGGACGCGCCCGCGCCGACCGGCCGACCCGAAGCCGGCCCCGGTCACGCCGAGGCCCTTGCCGGCCCGTTCGATCCGGCGGGTCCCCGCGCAGGACCGTTCGGCCTTCCTCGTACGAGCCGATCATGGCGAAGAATTCGTGGGGGCATCGGGGTTGTCGGGATGCGCGGAGAACCCGAACACCGCTTCCGGTACACCGCCGTCGGACGAGGTGATGTCCAGCCCGAGCCGTGTCCTGCCCTGGTTGCGGAGGTGGCTGCCCCGCCGGGTGCCCACCACCGGCGGCTCCTCGGGGGCGGGCGCCTCGACGGACCGGGCCGGGCCGGACCGGGACGGAGTCGGTCCGGGACGGAGTCGGTCCGGTCGGTGGCCGGGTCGGCCCGGCCGCGGCCGACGGTCGATCCGCCGGGCCTCCGCCCCCGAGGAGACGCCGGCGTGGGCGCGGCGGGGGTAGCCTCCACCCATGCCGAGCTTCGAGATCACACCGATAGGTACGGTCCGAAACAACCGGACGGACGTCCAGCACACGGACAACTGGGGTGCCGTCCGCAGCACGATCACCATCGACGAGCGCTTCGGCGAGGCCTGCCTCCAGGGTCTGGAGGGCTTCTCCCACGTGGAAGTCCTCTTCGTCTTCGACCGGTTCCCGGAACTCGACGACCACCGCGAACCCCGCCCCTACCGCGGCCGCTCCGACCTCCCGCCCGTCGGCGTCTTCGCCGGCCGCGGCCCCCGCAGACCGAACCGCATCGGGTCGACGTGCTGCGCCGTCGAATCCGTCCGCGGCCGCGAACTGACGGTGGTGGGCCTCGACGCGGTCTCGGGCACCCCGGTCATCGACCTGAAGCCGGCCATGGCGGAGTTCCGCCCGGTGGACATCGAGCAGCCGGAATGGGTCAGCCGCCTGATGTCGGAGTACTTCCAGCCGTAAGCGGAGTCTGGGGGTGAAACCCCTGGAATCCCCGGTGAGGAGACTGCCGCGGCAGCCGGTCTCCAGCTGCTTTCCGGCCCCGCGTTCTCCGTTCGTCCGCCGTCCGCCGGGCGCGCGGCTCCCAGGCGCATGCGGATCACCGTGTACGTCTCGCCGTCCCCCGGCGGCCGTGTCCAGGAGCGGGTGGTGAACGTGTGCAGCCGCCCGCTCACGATGGCGCGACGCAGCAGATGGGCGCCGAACTCCTCGGCCTCGTCCAGCGTCTCTGGCCGGATGTCGTCTCGGTGAATCTCCTTCACACCGGCCACACTTGTTCCTCCACGACACCTGCACACCGTTCAACGGTGGCCCGCGCCGGGGAGCCCGAGGATGCTGCCAGAGACGACGCCCGAGGACGACGGGACGACCGCGCCGCCCACCCCTGACCGGCCCCCCGCGGCCCGCGTCACCCTGCGGGCCGATCTGCGGGCCGCACTGGTCGACGCGAGTGCGGCGGTCGTCCTCACGGCGGCTGTGTTCGTGTTCTTCTGGGCGCGCATGGAGTCGGGCGAGTCGGCGACGGTCGCGGTCATGCCGTTCATGGACGACCCGCGTACGTACTGGATGTACCTGCTCAGCCAGGCGTTCGGCTGGTCGGGGCTGCTGTGGGCGTGGGGCACGGTCATGCTCGGGCTGCTGTTGTCGGGGCCGCGCCCGGCCCGGCTGCCCGTCTCCCGGCAGGTCCTGGAACGCTGGCACCGCACCACCAGTCTGACCACGATGGCGCTGATGTTCGCGCACGCGCTGATGTTCTCGGCCGAACTCGTGCGCTACGAAGATCAGGTGGGGTGGGCCGAGCGGTTGTGGGTCGGCTTCGCGGACGCCTTCGTGCCCGGCTGGTACGACTCCGGGACCGGCCGCATCGCCATCCCCCTCGGGCAGGGCGCCCTGTACCTGGCGATCCCCCTGGGGCTGCTGTTCTACGTCCGGCACCGCATCGGTGCGAACGCCTGGCGCCGACTGCACCGCTTCGTGATCGTCGTGTACGTGCTGAGCGTGTGGCACACCCTGCTGTACGGCACCAACGTCTGGTACGGCGAGTGGCCGCGCACCGTGTTGTGGCTGCTGCAACTGCCGGTCGCCGTCATGCTGTTGCTCCGGTTGCTGCGGCCGGCCCGGCGGGCGGAGCGGCTGGGTGCGCCGGGCCGGTGCCAGGGAGGGTCCCTGCCGGGCTGGGGCCTGCGGGCCGCGGGTCGGGTCGCCGCCGCGGCCGTCGTGATCGGTCTCCTCGCGGTGGTGGCGTCCGGCCACGACGGCGGCCGGGACCGCCTGACCGAGCCGCCCGTGAGCAGCCCGCACGCCCCCGAAACGGAATGACCGCTCGGCCCGAGCCGGTGGGCGAGGTGCCCGGCCCTTCGGCCGGGCCGTACCCCGGGGCGGGCAGAGGCCATCGTGGTGCGGGCGCCACCCGAGTGGAGGGCTGGCCGGCGACAGGGCGACGGCGGAGCGAGGAAGCCGGTGTGAATCCGGCGCGGTCCCGCCACTGGGACCGGTGAGCGGATCCCGACAGGCCACTGCCCGGGGCGGGTGGGAAGGCCGGGGCGAGCCTCGACCCGAGAGCCAGGGAACTCACGCGGTCGCCCCTCGACGAACCACCGGGGCGGATCTCACCGGAGACACGAAGGGCGTGGCGTGCCCGCAGCGCCGACCGGGGCGACGACCGAGGAGCCGGCGGGCGCAACCGCGGCCGGACCGGTTCCGTGCCGCATCGTCGTGCCGGGACTGCTGTTGCGGCAGACCCGAGGCGACCGGTGTCGATCACACGGCCCGGACCCGACGCCTGCGCACGGTGGCGCCGGTACGTGTCTCCACATGCTCGACGTCTGCGACCGGGCCGACGTCATTGTCGTCCAGCCCCCCCCGCCGAGGGCCGTGCCGTCGGTGCCCGGCCGGTCTGACCGGGGTCGGCCGACCTGTCCGACGGTGAGGGCGAACACGGGGGCCGGCAACGGGCATCGGCCGCCAGGTGGATCTTGGTGGTTGCCTCCCGTGGGTCGACCGATCTCTGCCGCCCCCGGCACCGGGCACCTGGCGGTCGCGCCCCGCGAGGTGCCCCTCGACGGTCGGCGCGCGGGCACCGTACGGTCGGCGATGGTCACACCGGGCCTGCCGGGCGGGCGACTCCGGCCGCAGGGAAGAGAAGAAGGGCGGGAAGCTCCGATGGAGGGCAAGGACCCCTGGATCAGACCACTGCGCGGTGCCGTGCCACCTCACGCGCGCGTGCTCTTCTTTCCGCACGCCGGTGGCGCCGCCTCGTTCTACGCGCCGTTCGCACGGCGGTTCCCCGAGGGGTACGATGTCGCGGCCGTTCAGTACCCGGGGCGGCAGGAGCGCTTCGACGAGCCGTTCGTGGCGACCGTCGAAGGACTCGCCGACCGGCTGCTGCCGTCCCTGCGGCGATGGGCGGCGGAGCCCGTGCCGCTCGTGCTCGTCGGCCACAGCATGGGGGCGTCCGTTGCCTTCGAGTCGGTACTCCGGCTCGGGCGCGACCGGTTGACGGCACACTGCCGTCTCGTCGTTTCCGGCCGGACCGCCCCGTCGGCACCGCGCGAGATCCCGGCTTTCGACTCCGACCAGGAGATCCTCGACCACCTTGCCGGTCTCGGCGGCACCGACCCGGAGATCGTCCGCAGCCCGGATCTCATGGACCTGTTCCTGCCCGTCATACGCAATGACTACCGGGCGGTGACCCGGTACCGGCCGGTCCCCGACGCCGTGGTGGACACGCCCGTCCTCTGCCTGACCGGGGACCGGGACCCGCAGGTCGCGCCGGAGGAGGCCGCGGCCTGGAAGAGTCACACCACGGCCGGTTTCCGGCTGAAAACGCTCCCCGGGGAGCACTTCTTCCTGGCGGACCATCCGGACACCGTCGTGCGGCTCGTCGCCGAGTGCGCCGACGCCGACGGGCGATGACGGACGGCATGTTCGCGGCTCGCGGGGGCTTGCGGTACTGCAGCGAGCGGGTTGGTGTACGCCCGCGCACGCACGGGGTCGTGAGCGCCGGTGGCTTCCTTCACGCGCCGGGTCGTTCGCCCGTGTGCCGGGTGTCCGTCAAGGGGTTCGGCACGGGCGGCGTTCAGACATGCCGCTGCCGAATCTGGCCGAAACCCACGGGGTGGGTGACCATGCCTCAGTGGCGGATGGTGCAGGTGGCGGCGGTCATGGCCCGGTTGTCACGAGAGAAGTGAATTCCCCGTTGGTGCAAGGGGTTTGAGTGCGAGTCGACGGGTACACGCCCCTCGCGGCGGGCCGCTGACTGGGCATCTCCCCTCCGGTTTCGGGGGGTTGCCATTGTGTGACCCAACGTGAAAACTGTGAGCGCATTCGGCCCGGAGGTATCGGGTCGAAGCGTGTTCTGGCACGAAAAAAAGCACTGAATCGTGGAACAGGAGAGTTCTGCGCGGGGCCGCTGCGCAGGAAAGTCGGGGGGATGCGGTGATGTCTGTTGGGTGCCTGGCGCACGTGTCACCAGGCTGCGGGCGTGCGGACCTGTCGGCCGCACGGCGGACGTCCAGACCGCTCGGAGCCGCCCCGTCGTACGGAACCTGTCCCGAGGTCTGCTGACGCCCCGGGAAGCCACCCGCATTCCGTGCGGGGCGGACGGGCGGGCGGCCCCGAGCGGCGGCCGGCCCAGCCTGACCACGAGTCGGCCGCCTGGCGCGGAGCGAGGACCGCCGACCGGTGCCATACCCGTTGACCACGCCCATGACGGCCACGGCTTCCCGCCCTGCCCGGCGGCCCCACAGTGCCGTCGGTGACCCACCGCCGGGCCCGCACGCCCTCACCCAAGGAGGAACGGTGACCAGCACACAACTGTCCGGGACCGAATCGCCCCTGGACGCGTTGGCCGACCGGTGGCGGTCCTTGCGCGAGGCGGGCCCCGTGACCTACGACGAAGGGCAGAAGCAGTGGCGCGTCGTGGACCACCAGGGGGTCTCCGCCGTCCTCGCCGACCCGGCGACGTACTCGTCCGACCTCACACCGATCACCCCCACCCAGCAGGACTTCGAGACCTTCCGGCAGGGCAACTTCGTCGGCATGGACCCGCCGGAACACCGCAAACTCCGCACCTTGGTGAGCCAGGCCTTCACCCCCAGAGTGGTCCACGGGCTCGAACCGCGCATCGAGGCCGTGTGCGCGAGCCTGCTCGACGGTGTCGCGGACCGGGACCGGTTCGACCTGGTCGACACCCTCGCCCACCCCCTGCCGATCGTCGTGATCGCCGAACTCCTCGGCATCCCCGCCGGCGACCACGGACTGTTCCAGGAGTGGGCCGGCACCCTCTTCGGCGGCGACCAGCTCGGCGACAGTCTCGACATGGCCGACCTGGAACGGGCGTTGGAGGCCATCGCCCCGACCGTGCGCGAGATGAACGGCTACGTGCTGGACCACATCCGGCGCCGCCGCGCCCACCCCGGGGACGACCTCACCAGCAGACTCCTCACCGCCGAGGTGGACGGAGTGCGCCTGGCGGACGAGGAGATCGTCGGATTCGTCGCCCTGCTGCTGGTCGCCGGGCACGTCACCACCACCGCGTTGCTCGGCAACGCCGTGGTCACCTTCGACCGGCATCCCGGAACCCTTGCCGCGCTGCGCGAGGACCCCGGTCGGCTGCCGGACGCCGTCGAGGAGGTACTGCGCTGGCTGCCGCCCTTCCCCGAACTGGGAAGGCGCACCACCCGGCCGGTGGTGCTCGGCGGCCACGAGATCCCGGCCGACACCCTGCTGATGGCGCACCTGGGTGCCGCCAACCGTGACCCCTCCCGCTTCACCGCTCCGGACGTCTTCGACGTGGCCCGCAGTCCGAATCCCCATCTGACCTTCGGCCACGGCATCCACTTCTGCTTCGGCGCACCGCTGGCCCGGCTGGAGGCACGGATCGCGCTGCACATGCTGATGGACCGTTTCCCCACCCTCACGGTCCCCTCCTACGACGACGTCACGTACCAGAACCCGGCAGTCATCGTCGGCGTACGCCACCTGCCGATCGCCGTCACCAGACCGTGACGCGCGTCGACACGCCCAGGTTCCGCACCGCTCACCCGCGGGCCCGGCCGTGTTCTCTCCCCGCACCCGCTCTCCCCAGGAGTCCCCTGCTCATGCTGTACACCGCCGCCGCTCCGGCCGCCGACCGACCGCTGTCCCCGCTGCGCCAGGAGTTACAGAGCCGCCTCGACTCCCTCGCGCGCGTCCACCGCGTGCCCGGCGCCCAACTGGCCGTCCACACCGGCACGCACACCCTCAGCGTGCACACCGGAACGGCCGACGCCCTGACGGGAACCCCGTTCACCGCCGACACGGCCGTACCCCTGGGCTCCGTCACCAAGCTCGGCACGGCCGCCGCCGTGCTGCTCCTCGCCGACGACGGAGACCTCGACCTCGACGAGCCCGCCGCCGAACTGCTGCCCGAATTCAGGTTATTGCCTGAGGTGACCGTGCGTCACCTGCTCAGCCACACCGCCGGCCTGCCCACCGGGCCCGACTCCGACAGCGCCGCGGGCACCACCACCACGCGCTACCTCTCGGCGGTCTGCACCGCGCAGAGCGCCCTGTTCCCGCCGGGAACCGGCTTCTCCTACTCCAACGCCGGCTACGTCGCCGTCGGCCGGATCATGTCCGAAGTGACGGGCATGACCTGGCAGGAAGCGCTGCGAGCGCTCCTCCTCGAACCCCTCGGCATCGTCCCCGCCCTCCTCGGCGACGCCACCCCCGCGCGGCCGGTCGCCACCGGCCACGCCCTCAACACGGCCACGGGCCTGGTGCGCCCGGCCCACCAGAACCTCGCCCCGGTGGAGGCTCCGGCCGGAGCCCTGCTGGCGAGCGCCGAGGACCTGGTGACCCTGGGAAGGGCCGTCACCGGCCGGTCCACCGTCCTGCCCGCGTCCGCCGCCGCCCGGATGCGCCGCTCCGAACCGGCCGCCGACCCCGGTGCCCTGGCGGACTCCTGGGGCCTGGGCCTCGCCCTCTTCCAGCAGGACGGCCGCGTGTGGTGCGGCCACGACGGCAACGCCCAGGGCACCTCCTGCCATCTGCGGGCCGAGCCGGACAGCGGTGTCGTCGTCGCCTTCACCGGCAATGCCGGCGGCGCCACCGCCCTGTGGCGGGACCTCGCCGCCGACCTCACCCGGCTCACCGGCATACGCGTGCCGACCTCCCCGGTCACCGCCCGCCGCGGCCGCGCCGTACCGCTGCCGGAGTGCGCCGGCACCTACCGCAACGGGGGCGCCGAGTACGCGGTCAAGCTCGACGGGGCCGGCACGCCGACCCTGTCCGTCGACGGCGACTGCCCCATACCGCTGGTGTGTTACCCGGACCTGTCCTGCGATCTGGTCGACCCGGCAACCGGCCGGCACGAACCCGGCGGCCGCTTCCACCGCGACCCCGCCACCGGGACCATCGACCGCCTGCAGATATCCGGGCGCACCGCGCGCCGCACCGGCACCGTCTGACAGCCCGCGTCACGCACCCGCCCCGTACGCCCGGATCCCCGCACCGCTCCGGTGTGCCCACGGGCTGCCCGAGACCGGCGCGCCGGGTCCGCGCGTCGCCCCACGCCTGAAGGACTTCACCCCGATGACGTACCCGCACGCCCAGCGCCCCGCCGCGCCCGCTTCCGCCCCGGCCGACACGAGCCCGGCGGCCCGCGCGGACCACGCCACCCGTCCCGTCCCGCTCGGTGAGCTGTTCGCCGGGTGGGTGACGCGTGATCCGCACGCCCCCGCGGTGACCGACGGTCGGCGCACCTGGTCATACGGAGAACTCGCGCGGCGGGCCGGCCGCCTTGCCGCCCACCTCGTCGGCAGCGGCGCCGGACCGGAGCGGACGGTGGCGCTGGTCCTGCCGCGCTCGATGGAACTGATCGCCGCCGAGCTGGCCGTGGCCCTGGCCGGTGCCGCCTTCCTCCCCGTGGACCCCGACTATCCGGCCGAACGGCGTGCCCTGATGCTCGCCGACGCCGCACCGGCGGTCGTCCTGGACGACCCGGACCGGGTCCGCGCGCTGATGAGCGCCGGGGGCCAGGAGGCGGACCCGCCCGGGAGCCGGGTGCTCCCCGACCACGCGGCGTACGTCATCTTCACCTCCGGCTCCACCGGCACCCCCAAGGGCGTCACCGTCACCCATCGCGGCATCGGCGCCTTCGCCGCGGCCGCCGCCGAGCGGTACGCCGTCGGTCCGGGCGACCGCGTGCTGCAGTTCTCCTCACCCAGCTTCGACGCCTCCGTACTGGAGCTGTGTGTCTCCGTCCTGTCCGGCGCCCTGCTGGTCGTGCCGCCGGACGGGCCCTGGCTGGGCGACGAACTGGCCGCCGTCCTGGACGAGCACCGCATCACCCACGCCCTCATACCGCCGGCCGCCCTCGCCACCCTGCCCGACCCGGTGGACACCGGCGGCGCGCCGCACCTGCGCACCCTGATCGTCGGGGCCGAGGCGTGCCCGGCCGCGCTCGTCGACCGGTGGGCACCCGGCCGCCACATGATCAACTCCTACGGGCCGACCGAGGCCACCGTCGTCGCCACCTGGACCGGACCGCTCACCGCCGGCACCGGCACACCGGCCATCGGCAGCCCGCTGCCCGGCACCGAGGCCCACGTCCTGGACGCGGCACTGCGCCCGGTGCCGCCCGGCACCGAGGGAGAGCTGTACGTGGGCGGCGACGGGCTGGCCCGCGGTTACCTCGGCCGCCCCGGCCTGACCGCGACCCGGTTCGTCGCCCACCCCTTTGGACCGCCCGGCGCCCGCCTCTACCGCACCGGCGACCGGGTGCGCCACAGGCCGGACGGCGAGCTGGAGTTCCTCGGCCGGGTCGACCGGCAGGTCAAGGTGCGCGGCTTCCGCATCGAACCCGGCGAGATCGAGGCCGCCCTGATCCGTTCCCCCGGCGTCCGTGAGGCCGTGGTCGTGGTCCGCGACGAGGAACCCGCCCGCGGCCGGCTCGTCGGCTACGTCACGCCCGACGATCCGGCCCGCAGGCCGGAGCCCGCCCGGCTGCGCGCCGCCCTCGCCGCCGCCCTGCCCGCCCACATGGTGCCCTCCGCCGTCGTCGTCCTGGACGCGCTGCCGCTCACTCCGCAGCACAAGGTCGACCTGCGGGCCCTGCCCGCCCCCGGCGGCGCGCGGACCGAGGAGCACGTCGAGCCGCGCACCGGCGACGAGCGGGCCCTGGCCGCGATCTGGGCCGACGTCCTCGGCGTCGACGCCGTCGGCGTCACCGACGACTTCTTCGACCTGGGCGGCGACTCGATCCTCGCCGCCCGCACCCTGGCGCGGATCCGGGAAGTCCTCGGCGCCCGGCTCTCCCTGCGCGACGTGTTCACCGCACGGACCGTCGCCGCGCTCGCCCCGCTGGCCGCCGAGCCGTCCGCCGCCGCGCCGCCGGACCCGATCCCCTCCGCCCCGCGCGGAAAGCCCGTCCCGCTCTCCAGCGCCCAGCGACGCCTGTGGTTCCTCGACGACCTCACCGACGGCGGAACCGAGTACAACACCGGCGTGGCGCTGCGGCTGCGCGGCCCGCTCGACACGCCTGCCCTGCGACGCGCCCTGGGCCGGCTCGCCGCCCGCCACGACTCCCTGCGCACCACCTTCGCCACCGTCGACGGACAGGGCGTCCAGCTGATCGCCCTCGAGGCGGTGCTCCCCCTGCGCACCTCCGACGTCGAACACCTGCCCGCCGACCGGCAGGACGATGCCGTCGAACGCCTGCTGACCGAGGAACTGCGCCGCCCCCACGACCTGACGACCGGGCCCCTGACCCGGGCGCTGCTCGTCCGCCGCGCTCCCGAGGACCACGTCCTGCTGCTGGCCCAGCACCACATCGTCACCGACGGCTGGTCGGTCGGCGTCCTGACCCGGGACCTGACGGCGCTCTACCGCGCGGAGGCCTGCGGCGAGCCGGACGGCCTTCCCCGGCCGGGCGTGCAGTACCCGGACTTCGCGCTGTGGGAGCGCGAGCGGCGCACCGGCGACGCGGACGCCGACGACCTCGGTTACTGGAAGCGCCACCTGGCCGACCTGCAGCAACTCGAACTGCCCACCGACCGGCCCCGGCCGGCGGTGCGCACCACCGCGGGCGCGGCACACCGCCACCACCTCCCGGAGCACCTGGTGGACCGGCTGCGGCAACTGGCCCAGGGCCGCGGCACGACCGTCTTCACGCTGTTCGCCGGGGCGGCGGCCGTGCTGTTCTCCCGCTACTCCGGGCAGCGGGACGTGGCGTTCGGGACCGTCACCAACGGACGGGACCGCCGCGAACTGGAGGACGTGACGGGCTTCTTCGCCAACACCGTCGTGCTGCGCGGCGAGGTCGACGACACCGTCACGGTCGACCGGTTCGTGGAGTCCATGCGCGCGACCGTGCTGGACGCCTTCGTGCACGACGGCGTGCCGTTCGACCGGGTGGTCGAGGCACTGGCCCCGCCCAGAGACCCCAGCCGCACTCCGCTGGTGCAGGTACTGGTGGTGCAGCAGGCGGCGCCCGTCCGGCCTCCGCTGGCGGCCGGGGCGCGGATCGAGGAGCATCCGCTGCCCCGCCCGGCCGCCCGCTTCGACCTCGTGCTGGAGTTCGCGCCGCGCGCCGGGGGCGGCTGCGAGCTGACGGTCGAGTACAACACCGACCTGTACGAGGCGGCGACCGCGGCCCGGATGAGCCGGCAGCTGCACCGCCTGCTGGAAGGCATGGCGGACGGCCCGCACCGGACGCTGGCCGAACTGCCGCTGCTGTCGGACGACGAGCGGCGCACGCTCCTCGACTCCTGGAACCCGCCCGCGCCGGCCGGCGACCACGCCGACGGCGCCACGCTCCCGGCGCTGTTCGAGGCGCAGGTGGCCCGAACTCCCGACCGGACCGCCGTGACCTGCGACGAGGCCCGGCTGGACTACGCCGGACTGAACCGGCGTGCCAACCGGCTCGCCCGGCTGCTGACGACGCACGGCGCGGGTCCGGAGTCCCTGGTGGCGCTGTGCCTGCCGCGCTCCGCCGACCTGCTGCCGGTGCTGTGGGCCGTCCTGAAGTCGGGCGCCGGATACCTGCCCGTCGACCCCGGCTACCCGGCCGAGCGGATCCGCTTCATGCTCGCCGACGCGGCCCCCGCCCTCGTCGTCGCCACCCGTGGGACCGCCCACGCGCTCCCCGACGACTGCGAGCCACTGCTCCTGGAGGACGCGCTGCTCCTGGAGGACGTCGAGCCGTCCGATGCCGGTTCCGCCGACCTGACCGCAGACCTGACCGACGCCGACCGGGCCCGGCCACTCGACCCGTCCCACCCCGCCTACGTCATCTACACCTCCGGATCCACCGGCCGCCCCAAGGGCGTGATCGTCACCCACCGCAGCGTGGCCGCGCTGGCCGCCTGGGCCGAGGAGACGTTCGGCCCGCGCGGGCTGGCGCACGTCGTCGCGTCCACCTCCCTCAACTTCGACGTGTCCGTCTTCGAGCTGCTGTGCCCCCTGCTGGCCGGCGGCAGCGTCGAGGTGGTCGCCGACCTCCCGGCCCTCGCCGACAGCCCCGGACCCCGCCGGGCCGGACTCCTCAGCGGTGTCCCGTCCGTACTCTCCCGCGTGCTCGGCGGCGACAGCGCGGTCGAGGCGGACACCGTGCTCCTGGCGGGCGAGGCCCTGCCCGCCCGGACCGTGCGGGACATCAGGGACGCCATGCCCTCGGCCGAGGTGGCGAACATCTACGGCCCGACCGAAGCCACCGTCTACGCCACCGCCTGGTTCGCCGACGGCACCGTCCCCGATCAGGCCCCGCCCATCGGCCGTCCCGTCGCCCGCACCCGCGCCTACGTGCTGGACCGCCTGCTGCGCCCCCAGCCTCCGGGTGTCATCGGTGAGTTGTACCTCGGTGGTGGTGGACTGGCCCGCGGCTACCTGCGACGCCCCGGTCTGACCGCCGCGCGCTTCGTCGCCGACCCCTTCGGCGTCCCCGGCGACCGCATGTACCGCACGGGCGACCTGGTGCGCTGGAGTGCCGACGGCCGGCTCGAGTACCTCGGCCGCATCGACCAGCAGGTCAAGGTGCGCGGCTTCCGCATCGAACTGGGCGAGGTCGAGGAGGCCCTGCGCCGCTGCACGGGCGTCGCCGAGGCCGCCGCGACCGTCCGCGACGGCGACGGCCACCGCCGCCTGGCCGGATACGTCGTCCCCGCCCCCGGCGCCCGCGTGGAACCGGAGGCGGTACGCCGCGAACTCGGGCGCACCCTGCCCGACTACATGGTCCCCTCGGCCGTCGTGGTGCTGCCCGCCCTGCCGCTCAACCCCAACGGTAAACTGGACCGCGGCAGGCTCCCCGACCCGGCGCCGGCCGAACCCGTCACACGCCACGTCGCGCCCCGCACCCCCACCGAACGGACCCTCGCCGCCATCTGGGCCGACGTCCTGCACGTGGAGCGGGTCGGAGCGGACGACAACTTCTTCGCGCTGGGCGGCGACTCCATCCTCAGCATCCAGATCGTCTCCCGGGCCCGGCAGGCGGGCCTCACGATCACCTCGCGGGACGTCTACCGGCACCAGACGGTCGCCGCCCTCGCCCGCTGCGCCGACGAGGCGAAAAGCCGGCGGCCCGCCGCCGCGTCCGCACCCGTCGAGGCGACCGGCTCCGCGCCGCTGACACCCATCCAGCACTGGCTCTTCGACAGTGCCGCCGGGCGGGCCGGGCACTTCGGCCAGACCCTCTCGGTGAAACTGCACGCCGGCGTCGACGCGCGGGCACTCGAAGACGCCCTCAACGACGTGATCGCCCACCACGACGCCCTGAGCTCCCGTTTCCTCACCGACGAGGCGGACGTACGGTGGCTGATCGACGTCCCGGCCGCCCGCTGCCGCCTCGCGCGCCACACCGGTCCGGACACCGACACCCCGCACCTCGGCCCCCACGACCTGCGCCACGGCCCGCTGCTGCGTGCCGTACTGCACGACCGGGGCCCCGGACGGCCGCACGTGCTGCACCTGGCCGTCCACCACCTCGTCGTGGACGGGGTTTCCTGGCGCCTGATCCTCGAGGACCTCGACCGGGCCTACCGCGCCCGCCGCGCCGGCCGGGACGGAGCGGCGGCACTGCCCCCGAAGTCGTCCCCGCTGCGGCACTGGGCCGAGCGCCTCGCCGCGCACGCCGCCGCCGGCGGCTTCGACGACGAGAAGGCCTACTGGACGCGGGCGACCGAAGGCGCCCGGGCCGCCCTGCCGTCGGACCGGACGGGCACCAACACCTACGCCTCCCAGCGCTCGGTGACGGTACGCCTCGGACCCGAGGACACCGACGTGCTGCTGCGCACCCTGCCCGAGACCTACCGCACCCGGGCCAACGACGTCCTGCTCGCCGCCCTCGGCCGGGTGCTGTGCGGCTGGACCGGTCACGACCGGGTACTGGTGGACGTCGAAGGCCACGGCCGCGAGGAACTGTTCGCCGACGTCGACACCAGCCGCACCGTCGGCTGGTTCACCACCCGCCACCCCGTCGCCCTCGCCGTCCCGCCCGAGGCGGACTGGGACGCCGTGCTCAAGCAGGTCAAGGAGCACCTGCGCGCGGTGCCCCGGCACGGCCTCGGCCACGGCGTCCTGGCCCTGCCGGGCCGCGACGCCGCACAGCTCCCGGCGACCACCGCGCAGATCAGCTTCAACTACCTGGGCCGCTTCGGGCTCTCGGAGACCTCCGAGGGGCTGTACGACGGGCCGTTCCGTCCGCTGGAGCTGGACGCCGACGCCTCGGCGTCACGCCCGCACGCCCTGGAGGTCGTGGGGCGGCTGGACGGCGACAGCCTGGAGTTCACCTGGTTCTACTCGGACGAGCTGCACCGGCGGGACACCGTCGCGGACCTCGCCGGACGGTTCGCCGACGCGCTGGCCGGCCTCGCCCGCCACGCGGCCCGGCCCGGCGCCGCCGGACGCACCCCTTCCGACTTCCCGCTGGCCCGGCTCGACCAGACGCACGTCGACCGGATCGCGGGCGAGGACCCCGCAGGCGTGGAGGACGTCCACCCCCTCACGCCCACCCAGGCCGGCATGCTCTTCCACCGGCTCTCGCAGGACGACCGCGGCGTGTACTTCCAGCAGCTGACGTTCGTCCTGGACGGCGTGGAGGACCCGGCCGTGCTGGCGGACGCCTGGCAGCGGGTCACGGACCGCACGCCGGTGCTGCGCGCCCGTGTGGTGTGGCAGGACGTGCCCGAGCCGCTCCTCGTGGTGCAGCGCGGAGCAGCCGTGCCGGTGGAGCGACCGGACTGGCGAGGCCTGACCGACGCCGAGCGGGACGAGCGGCTGCGCGAACTGCTCGAGGGCGACCGCGCCCGCGGTGTCGACCTGACGCGCGCGCCGCTCCAGCGCCTGGTGCTGGCCCGGGTCTCCGACCGCGCGGTCCGTGTCGTGTGGTCCTTCGACCACCTGATCCTGGACGGCTGGAGCCTGTTCCAGGTCCTCTCCGACGTCTTCGCGTGCCACGCCGGCCTGGCGGGCGCCGCGGACGTCCCGCCGCCCGACCGCCGCCCCTTCCGCGACTACGTCGCCTGGCTGCAGGACCGCGCCGAGCGGGCCGAGGCCGAACGGCACTGGCGGACCCGCCTGAACGGCCTGAGCGAGGCCACCGCGCTGCCCTTCGACCGCGAACCCCGCGAGAGCCACCGCGCGGAGTCGACGCGGGCGGTACGCGTCACGGTGCCCGAGACCACCACCCGGGCACTGGAGGGCCTGGCCAGGACGGCGGGCCTGACCGTGAACACCCTCGTGCAGGGCGCCTGGGCGCTGCTGCTGAGCCGCCTGGCGGCCCGCGACGAGGTGGTCTTCGGCACCACCGTCTCCGGACGGCCGCCCGAGCTGCCCGGGGCCGACGCCATGACCGGTCTGTTCATCGCGACCCTGCCCACCCGCGTGACCGTGCCGCGGGACGAGACGCTGCTCACCTGGCTGGGCCGGCTCCAGCAGGAGCAGAGCGAGGACCGCCGCCACGACCACGTGCCGCTGCACCACATGAAAGGGTTCACCGAACTGCCCGAACGCGTCGCCCTGTTCGACAGCATCGTGGTGTTCGAGAACTACCCGGTCGACGACCGTCTCGCCGCCGCGCACGGGCTGCGGCTCAGCGGCCTGGACGGCATCGAGACCACCAACTACCCGCTCAGCCTGGTCGCCTACCCCGGCACGGGGCTCGCCCTGCGCCTCGGCTACGACCCGGAGCTCTTCGACGCCGCCACCGTCGAGCGGATGGCCGAGTACCTCACCGTCCTGCTGGAGGGCTTCGTCACCGCACCTCGGAGCGCGCCCGCTCGCCTGCCCCTGCTGACGGCCGCCCGGCGTGAGCAGGTGCTCCACGCGTGGAACGACACCGCCACCGGTACCCCTGCGGCGACCACCGCGGACCTGTTCGCCGCGCAAGTGCGGCGCACCCCCGACGCCGTCGCGCTGCTGGCCGGCGACGAGCGGCTCACCTACCGCGAACTCGACGACCGGGCCGGGGCGCTGGCCGGCCGGCTGGCCGCGCTCGGGGTCCGTCCGGAGGTCCCCGTCGGCGTCCTGATGGACCGCTCGATCGGCCTCGTCGTCACCCAGGTCGCCCTCGCCCGCCTCGGCGGCGTGTACGTCCCGCTCGACGGCAGGGCGCCGCGGGAGCGGCTGCGCACGATGCTCGGTGAAGCCGGTGCCGACCTGCTGCTCACGGACCGGGCCTGGGAAGAGACGGCTGCGGCCCTCCTCCCGGAAGGCCGTGTGCTGCGGCCGGACGACCCGGACGACACAGCCGCCGCGGTCCCGGAACCCACGGCTGTGCCGCGCGTGCACCCGGACACCGTCCAGTACCTCATGTTCACGTCCGGCTCCACCGGCAACCCCAAGGGCGTGGCGGCGCGGCAGCGGGACGTCGCCGCGCTCGCCCTCGACCGTGCCTTCGCCCGCCACGACCGGGTCCTCGTGCACTCCCCGCACGCCTTCGACGCCTCCACCTACGAGGTGTGGGTGCCGCTGCTGCGCGGCGGCACGGCCGTGCTCGCCCCGCCGGGGGACCTGGAAGCCGCCGCCGTGCGCCACGCGATCACCGAACAGGGGGTGAGCTGCCTGTTCCTGACGGTGGGCCTGTTCCGCCTCCTCGCCCAGGAGGACCCCGCGTGCCTGACCGGCGCGCGCGAGGTGTGGACCGGCGGCGAGGCCGTGCCCGGCTCCGCCGTACGGCGCGTGCTGGACGCTTGCCCGGACCTCACCGTCGTCGACGTGTACGGCCCGACCGAGACCACCGCCTTCGCCACCCGGCGGGCCTTCCGCGCCGGTGACGCGCTGCCCGCGACGCTGCCCATCGGCCGCCCCCTGGACGACACCCGCGGGTACGTCCTGGACAGCGCGCTCCAACTGCAACCACCGGGCGTTCCGGGTGAGTTGTACCTCGCGGGCGCCGGACTCGCCCGTGGCTACACCGGACGCCCCGGCGCGACGGCGACCCGCTACCTGGCCGACCCGTTCGGCCCGCCCGGCACACGGATGTACCGCACCGGCGACATCGTGTGCTGGAGCGCCGACGGCGAACTGCACTTCGTGGGACGCGCCGACGACCAGATCAAGATCCGCGGCTTCCGCGTCGAACCCGCCGAGGTCGAGGCCCGGCTCACCGCGCACCCGGCGATCGCCGAGGCGGTGGTGTCGGTGTCGCGGCACGCGGGCCGCAAGCGCCTGGTCGCCCACCTGGTGCCCGCCCCCGGCGCGGCGGTGCCGCCGGCGGCCGAGCTGCGCGAGAGCCTGTCCGGCGAACTGCCCGACTACATGGTCCCGGCCGCGTTCGTCACCGTGGCGGAGCTGCCCCTGACCGCGAACGGCAAGGTCGACCGGCGACGCCTGCCCGAACCCGACCCGGCGGTGGCGGCCGACGCCGCCTACCGCGCGCCGCGCACCGAAGCCGAGCGGGTGCTCGCCGGTGTCTGGGCCGAACTCCTCGGCGTGGAACGGGTCGGCGTCGACGACAACTTCTTCATGCTGGGCGGCGACTCGATCGTCAGCATCCAGGTCGTCTCCCGCGCCCGCACCGCAGGGCTCGCGCTGACCCCGAGGGACCTGTTCCGGCACCCCACGCTCGCCGCCCTGGCCACCGCCGCGACCGGCGCCGCCCAGGCCGTCGCGGACACCGGCCCGGTGGCCGGCGAGGTCGGACTCACCCCGATCCAGCGCTGGTTCCTCGACGCCGAGCCGCCGCGCCCGGAGTACTTCAACCAGTCCGTGGTCGTCGAGACGGCCCGGGACGTGGACGCCGACGCGCTGAGCGCCGCCCTGACCGCGCTGTGGGCCCACCACGACGCCCTGCGCGCCCGCTTCACCCGCGCCGCGGACGGGACCTGGCACCAGGAGTACGCCGCCCCGGACACCGAGGCCCCCCGGCTGCTGCGGGTCCACGACCTGAACGGACTCGACGCGGGGGCCGCCGAGGAGGCCGAGGCCCGCTTCTCGAAGGAGGCGCACACCGGCTTCCGGCTGGACACCGGCCCGCTGATCGCCGCCCGACTGTTCACCGGCGGGGACCGGACCGCACGCCTGCTGCTGGCCGCCCATCACCTGGTCGTCGACGGTGTCTCCTGGCGCGTCCTTCTGGAGGACCTGGAGACCGCCTACCGGCAGGCCCTGGCCGGCGAGCGGACACGGCTGCCGCAGCGCACGACGTCCGTGCGGGAGTGGGTGCGGCGGCTCACCGGGCGCACCGGCGAGGGAGACCTCGCCGCTCAGCGCGCCCACTGGGAGACCGTGTCGCGGCACTGCGCCGAGCCGCTGCCGGTGGACCTCGACGGCGGCAACACCGCCGCCGACCTGCGCGCGGTGACCGTACGCCTCGACCGCCGACGGACCGACGACCTCCTGCGCAGGGTTCCCGGCGTCTACCGCACCCGCATCGACGACGTCCTGCTGACCGCCCTCGGCCGCGCGCTGGCCGACTGGACCGGCCGCGGCACGGTCGCCGTGGGACTGGAGGGACACGGCCGCGAGGACCGGCTCTTCGACGACCTCGACCTGTCCCGCACGGTCGGCTGGTTCACCAGCCTCTTCCCGGTCGCCCTCGAACTGCCCGAGGGGGACTGGGGCGCCGCACTGAAGTCCGTGAAGGAACAGCTGCGGGCCGTACCCGACCGGGGCGTCGGCTACGGCGCCCTGCGCCACCTGGCGGGCGACGAGCGGCTCGCCGCCGCCCCGCTGCCCGGCATCAGCTTCAACTACCTGGGACGGTTCGACTGGTCGGCCGACGACGGCGCGCTGGTCCGGGCCGTTCCCGGCGGCCTGGGCGGCGCCGAGGACCCCGGGGCGCCGCGTGCGCACCTGCTGGACGTGGTGGCCCGCGTCGAGGACGACGAGCTGGAGATCACCTGGCACTACAGCGGCGGACGCCACCGCGAGGGGACGGTCGCCTCCCTCGCCGAGGGCATGCTGCGGTCACTGGAGGAGATCGTCGCGCACTGCGCCGCCCCGCACGCCGGCGGCCGCACGCCCTCGGACTTCCCGCTGGCCCGGCTCGACCAGGCCGCCGTCGACCGGCTCGTGGGAGACGGACGCACGGTCGAGGACGTGTACCCGCTGACGCCGATGCAGGCGGGCATGCTGTTCCACAGCCTCATGGACCCCCAGGCCCGCACCTACGTGAACCAGGTGCAGGTGGTGCTGTGCGGCGTCACCGACCCGCACGCGCTCGCCGAGGCGTGGCGGCGCACGGCGGACGCGAACCCGATCCTGCGCACCCGCCTGGTGTGGCAGGAGACCGCCGAACCCCTCCAGGTGGTGGAGCGGCGGGCCGTCGTGCCCGTCACCCACCACGACTGGTCCGGGTGGCCCGCCGAGCGGTGCGCGCGGGAGATGGAGTCGTTGCTCGACGCGGACCGGCGGGCCGGGATCGACCTCGGTGCGGCCCCGCTCATGCGGCTCGCGCTGATCCGGCTGGCACCGGACCGGGTGCGCATGGTGTGGACGTTCCACCACGTCCTGCTCGACGGCTGGAGCGCGGCCCAGGTGTTCGACGAGGTGTGCGAGCGGTACGCGGCCCTGACCGCCGGACACCGCCCGCAGGTGCCCGACCGGGCGCCCTTCGCCGACTACCTGCGGTGGCTGGCCGCCCAGGACACCGGTCGTGCGGAGCGCCACTGGCGCGAGACCCTCGCCGGGTTCGCCGTCCCCACCGAACTGCCGCGCGACCGGCGCCCCGCCGAGGCCCACCGCACGTCCTCGTCGGGAACGGTCCGGGTGGCCCTCGGGCAGGATGTGTCGGCGCGGCTGAAGGAGACCGCGCAGCGGGCCGGGCTGACCGTCAACACGGTGCTCCAGGGGGCCTGGGGGCTGCTGCTGCACCACTACGGCGGCGGGGACGACGTCGTCTTCGGCACGACCGTGTCCGGCCGCCCGGCCGAACTGCCCGGCGTGACCTCCATGGTGGGTCTGTTCATCAACACCCTGCCCACCCGGCTGCGGATCGACGGCGGACGCCCCCTGCTGGAATGGCTGCGCGAGGTGCAGGCCGCCCAGTCGGAGGCCCGGCGCCACGACTTCGTCTCCCTCGCCCAGCTGCAGACCTGGAGCGAGGTGCCCGGCGGCACCAACCTGTTCGACAGCATCGTCGTCTTCGAGAACTACCCGTTCGACGAAGGCGCCCTGGCCCGGCACGGGATCGCCGTCGAGCAGGAACGCGACCTGGAGCCGACCAACTACCCGCTCAGCGTGGTCGTCGCCCCCGGCGACGACGTGACGGTGTCCCTCGACTACGACCCGGCGGCCTTCGACGCCGCCACCGTCGAAGGGCTCGGCGCGAGCCTGCGCACACTGCTGACGCGGATCGCCGACGGCGCCGACCACCGCCTGGCCGACCTGTCGGCGCTGGAGGCGGACGACGGGCGCCGCCTGCTGGACCGGCTCGCGGGACCGGTGAGGGGGCTGCCGCACCGCACCCTCCCGGACACCTTCGCGGCACAGGCCGCCCGCACCCCCGACGCCCCGGCCGTGACCGCCGGCGCCGAGCACCTCACGTACCGGCAGCTCGACGAGCGCGCCAACCGGCTGGCCCGCCTCCTGATCGAGGCCGGGGTCGGACCGGAGCGGTTCGTCGCGCTGGCCCTGCCCCGCACCGCCGACCTGGTCGTGGCGCTCCTGGCGGTCCTCAAGAGCGGCGCCGCCTACCTTCCGGTCGACCCCGGCCATCCGGCGGAGCGCCTCGCGTTCCTCTTCGAGGACGTGCGGCCCGACGCGGTGATCACCTGCGCGGAGACCTCCGCGCGGCTGCCGGACGGCCCGTACACGCGGATCGCCCTGGACGACGCGGCCTGCGCCGGGCGTCTGGCCGCCGCGTCCGCCGACCCCGTCGGGGACGGCGAGCGCCGTGGCAGGCTGCTGCCGGACCACCCCGCCTACGTCATCCACACCTCCGGCTCCACCGGCCGCCCCAAGGGCGTCGTCGTCTCCCACGCCTCGGTGGTGGCGCTGACCGACTGGGCCGCCGCCGAGTTCACCGGCCGCGGGCTCTCCCACGTGGTGGCCTCCACGTCGCTCACCTTCGACGTGTCGGTGTTCGAGATCCTCTCGCCGCTGCTGGCGGGCGGCCACGTCGAGGTCGTCCGCGACCTGCTGGCCCTCGCCGAACGGCCCGAGCCGTGGCGTGCGGGACTGCTCAGCGCCGTCCCCTCCGCCCTGAGCCGCCTGCTGGCCGAGGACACCGTGCACGTCACGGCCGGCACCGTCGTCCTGGCCGGCGAGGCGCTGCCCGCCCGCGCCGTCCGCCAGGTGCGCGCGGCGGTCCCCGGCTGTCGGGTCATGAACATCTACGGCCCCACCGAGGCCACCGTCTACGCCACCGCGTTCACTTGCGACCCGGCGGACCCCGACCGGGTCCCGCCCATCGGCCGGCCCGTCGGCGGCGCCCGCGCCTACGTCCTCGACGCACGTCTGCGACCCGTGCCCGTCGGGGCGCCCGGCGAGCTGTACCTCGCCGGGACCGGCGTGGCCCGCGGCTACCTGAACCGGCCGGGCCTGACCGCGTCCCGTTTCCTCGCCGACCGCTTCGGCCCGCCCGGCAGCCGCATGTACCGCACCGGCGACCTGGTCCGCTGGACGGCCGACGGCGACCTGCTGTACCTCGGCCGGACCGACGACCAGGTGAAGGTGCGCGGCTTCCGCATCGAGCTCGGCGAGGTGGAGGCCGCGCTGGCCCGGCACCCGCAGGTGGCCGCGGCCGCCGCCCGGGTCGTGGAACACGACGGCCACAAACGCCTCGTGGGCTACGCCGTGCCCCGCGGCGGCGCCCCGGCCCCGGCCGACCTGCGTGCCTTCCTCGCCCGGACGCTGCCCGACCACCTGGTACCGGCGGTCGTGGTGGAGCTGGAGCGACTGCCGCTGGGCGCCACCGGCAAGCTGGACCGGCGGGCCCTGCCCGAACCGGTGTGGTCGGCCGCCACCACCACGGGGGGCACCCGGCCGCCGCGCACCGCCACCGAGCGGACGCTCGCCGCGATCTGGTCCGAGGTGCTGGGCGTGGCCGGCGTGGGCGCGACGGACAACTACTTCGCGCTCGGCGGCGACTCCATCCTCGGCATCCAGATCGTCTCCGCTGCCCGCCGGGCCGGACTCGCGCTGACCCCCCGGCACCTCTTCCAGCACCAGACGGTCGCCGAACTGGCCATGGCGGTCGAGGAGTTCCCGGCCGCGACGGTCAGCGCCGAACAGGGTCCGGTCGTCGGAGACGTCCCCCTCACGCCCGTACAGCACTGGCTGTTCGACACCCTCACCGGCGACCCGGCCCGCTTCACCCAGACGGTCTCCTTCGAGCTGGCGTCCGACACCGACGAGACGCTGCTGCGCGCCGCCCTCGCGGCGGTGCTGGAACAGCACGACGCGCTGCGCATGCGCTACGAACCGGCCGGCGACGGACGATGGCGCCAGCACGGCACCCCGCCCGGCGCCGTGCCGCACCTCGAGGTGCACGACACATCCGAGGCGCCGGCCGTCGTGGCCGCCGGCCTGTGCTCCGGATTCGACCTGACACGGGGGCCGCTGCTCAAGGCCGCCCTGTGCCGCCCGGACGACCACCGGCCGCCCGTCCTGCTGCTGGCCGCCCACCACCTGGTCGTCGACGCGGTGTCCTGGCGCGTGATCCTGGAGGACCTCGACGCCGCCCACCGGGCACTGCGTGCCGGTGTCACGCCCGATCCGGGGGCGAAGACGACCTCCTTCCGCACCTGGGCCCGGCGCCTGGCGGCGCACACCGCCGACGGCGGTTTCGACGACGAGATCGCGCACTGGAGCGGCCTGCGCCCCACCGACCTGCCGACCGACCTCACCGGCGGCAACACCGCCGCCCACGAGGAGACCGTGACGGTGAGCCTGGGCGGCGAGGACACCCGTCGGCTGCTGAAGGACGTGCCGGACGCCTACCGCACCCGCGTCAACGACGTCCTGCTGTGCGCCCTCGGCCGGGTCCTGGCCCGCTGGACGGGACAGGACCGGGTGGTCGTCGCGCTGGAGGGCCACGGCCGCGAGGACCTCTTCGACGACGTCGACCTCGCCCGTACCGTCGGCTGGTTCACCACCATGTTCCCCGTGGGCCTCGACGTGCCCCGCGACGCCGACCTCAAGACCGCGCTGAAGACGGTCAAGGAGAACCTCCGGGCCGTGCCGCGCGGGGGAGTGGGCTACGGCGCGCTGCGTCACCTGCACCCCACGGCGGGACGTGAGCTGCCCGGCCTGCCGCAGGTGGGCTTCAACTACCTGGGACAGCAGGACTGGAACGCGACCGAGGGCGGTCTGCTGCGCGCGCCCCACGGCGGGCTGACCGGCGGTATGGACCGCTCGGCGGACCGGCCGCACCTCATCGACGTCCTCGGCCGGGTCACCGACAAGCGGCTGGAGCTCACCTGGTCGTACTCCCGGCAGGTGCACCGGCACGACACCGTCGCACGCCTCGCGGAGGAGACCGTGGAGGAACTGCGGCGGATCGTCCGGCACTGCGCCGAGCCGGACGCGGGTGGCCGCACCCCGTCGGACTTCCCGCTGGCCGCACTGGACCAGGCGGCCGTCGACCGACTCGCCGGCGACGGGCGTGACGTGGCGGACGTCTACCCCCTCACCCCCACGCAGACCGGCATGGTCGTGCACGGCATGGACGAGCCCGGCGAGGGCCTGTACGTCGAACAGATCACCTTCGTCGCGGACGGCGTGCGCGAGCCCCGGCTGCTGGCGGCCGCCTGGCAGCACGTCGTGGACCGCACGCCCGTGCTGCGGACCGCCGTGGCCCTGGGCGAGGCCCCGGTCCCCCTCCAGACCGTGCACCGCCGCGTCACCCTGCCCGTCACCGAACTCGACTGGAGCGGCCTGGACCCGGCGCGCCGGGACACCGAACTCGAGCGGCTGCTCGACGAGGACCGCGCCCGCGGCATCGCCCTGGACCGCCCCCCGCTGCTGCGCGTCACCCTGATCCGGCTCGGCCCCGACGAGGTGCGTGTGGTGTGGACCTTCCACCACGTCCTGCTGGACGGGTGGAGCGTCTTCCACGTGCTGTCGGACGTGATGGCCGCGCACGCCGCGCTCGCGGCCGGCGCCGAGCCGCGGCTGCCGCAACGGCGGCCCTTCGCGGACTACGCCGCCTGGCTGGCCGGCCGGGACACCGCCGCGGCCGAGGAACACTGGAAGGCCGCCCTCGCCAACCACGCCGCACCCACCCCGCTGCCGTACGACCGCAGGCCCGCCCCGGGCGCCGCCACCCGGTCGGGGACCTGGCTGTCCCAGCGGCTCGGCGCCGAGCGCACGGCCCGGCTGACGGACTTCGCCCGCCGCCACCGGCTCACCCTCAACACGCTGGTGCAGGGCGCCTGGGCGCTGCTGCTGGCGCGCTTCAGCGGCGAGCGGGAGGTGTGCTTCGGCACCACCGTCTCCGGCCGGCCCGCCGACCTGCCGGGCGCCGACACGATCACCGGCCTGTTCATCACCACCCTGCCCGCGCGGGTCACCGTGGACGAGTCCACGCCCTGCGCCGCATGGCTGCGGGAGCTCCAGGCCGCCCGCGCGGAGGACCGGCGCTTCGACCACGTTCCGCTGACGGACCTCCACCAGTGGAGCGAACTCCCCCCTGGAACATCCCTGTTCGACAGCCTGCTGGTCTTCGAGAACTACCCGGTCGGCGACGCCACGGCCGGCGCGCACGGCGTGCGCATCCGGGACCTCGACGCCCGTGAGGCCACCAACTACCCGCTCACCGTGGTGATCTCGCCCGGCGACGAGCTGAGCGTGGAACTCGGCTACGACCCCCGGTACTTCGAGGAGACCACGGCCCGCGCCCTGGCCGCCCGGCTGATGCACACCCTGACCGCCCTGGCCGCATCCGGTGACCGGGTGCCGTTGCACGCGGTCGAGGTGCTGCCGCCCGGTGAACGGCACCGGCTGCTGCACGGCCCCGTACGCCCGCAGCTGCCGCCGGTGACCCCGGCGACGCTGCCCGCGCTGATCGAGGCCGCGGCCGACCGGTGGCCCGACCGAACCGCCCTCGACACGGGGGAGTCGCTGCTGACCTTCAGCGAAATGGAGGCACGCGCCGACCGGCTGGCGCACCGGCTCATCGCACGCGGGGCCGGGCCCGGCGACATCGTCGCGCTGGTCCTGCCGCGCTCGGTGGACATGGTCCTCGCCCAGCTCGCCGTGGCCAAGGCGGGCGCCGCCTTCCTCCCGGTGGACCCCGGCTACCCGGCCGAACGGGTCGCGCTGATGCTGCGCGACGCGGACCCCGCCGTCACCCTCACCGCCGAGGAGGTCGCCGGCCTGCTCGCCGCGCAGCCCGACGGCACACCCGGCCACCGGCCCACCGACACCGACCGCGTCCGCCCCCTCCACCTCGACGACCCGGCGTACGTCATCTACACCTCCGGCTCCACCGGCACCCCCAAGGGCGTCGTCGTCACCCACCGCGGACTGGCCGGCTTCGCCGCCGCCGAGGCCGCGCACTACCAGGTCCGCGCCGCGGACCGCGTCCTGGCCTTCGCCACGCCCAGCTTCGACGCCTCCGTGCTGGAGCTGTGCATGTCCCTGCCGAGCGGCGCGGCCCTCGTCGTACCGCCGCCCGGCCCGCTGCTCGGCGCCGAGCTGGCGGACGTACTGCGCACCGCGCGCATCACGCACACCCTGCTGCCGCCCGCCGCGCTCGCCACCCTCCCGCCGGACGCCCCCGGCACCCTGCCGGACCTGCACACCCTGATCGTCGGCGCGGACGCCTGCCGGGCCGAACTGGTCGCCCGGTGGGCACCGCACCACCGCATGGTCAACTCCTACGGGCCCACCGAGGCGACCGTCGTCGCCACCTGGTCCGACCCGCTGGAACCGGACGGCACCGCGCCACCCATCGGCCGCGCGCTGCCCGCCACCGGCGCCTACGTCCTCGACGCACGTCTGCGCCCCGTCCCCGACGGCGTGCCCGGCGAACTGTGGCTCGCCGGACCGGCCCTGGCCCGCGGCTACCTGGGCCGCCCCGGCCTGACGGCGACCCGCTTCACCGCCGACCCGTTCGGACCGCCCGGCAGCCGCATGTACCGCACCGGCGACCTGGTCCGGCGCGACACCCGCGGCGAACTGCACCACCTCGGACGCACCGACCACCAGCTCAAGCTGCGCGGCCACCGCATCGAGGCCGGCGAGGTGGAGGCGGCCCTGGTACGCCACCCGGCGGTGCTGGACGCCGTGGTGAGCATCCGGGAGGACGAACCGGGGCTGCCGCGCCTGGTGGCCCACCTGCTCGTCGCGCCCGGCGCCGAGCCGCCCGCCGGCGCGGAGCTGCGGGCCTTCGCCGCCCGCACCCTGCCCGGCCCCATGGTGCCCTCGGCGTTCGTGACGCTGGACCGGTTCCCGCTCACGGAGAACGGCAAGACCGACCGGGCCGCGCTGCCCGCGCCCGGCCCCCGGGCGCAGGAGCGGACCGCCGGGCACGTGCCGCCCCGCACACCCACCGAGGAGGCCGTGGCCGCCCTGTGGGAGGAGGCCCTGGGGACCGCAGTGGGCGCCGAGGACGACTTCTTCGCCCTGGGCGGCGACTCCCTGCGCGCCCTGCTCATCGCCTCCCGCGCGGGCGACACCTTCGGCGTGACCCTCACGCCCCGCGACGTCCTGGTCCACCGCACCGTCGCCGCCCTGGCGGACCTGGTGGAGGAACAGGTGCTGAGCGAACTCGAAGACGCCGTACGCGGCGACAGCGACCACGAAGAACGGTGAGGACCGGACGACCATGACGTCTTCGAAGCGAAACCGCGCCGAGGCCCTGCCCCAGGACCTCCAGGAAGTGCTCCGCCGCCGGCTCGCCGGGCGGGCCGCCGAAACCCCCGGCGCCGCCCGGCAGACCATCGGGCGGGCGGACCGCAGCCGGCCGCTGCCCCTGTCCTTCGCCCAGCAGCGCCTGTGGTTCCTGGACCGGCTGCGCCCCGGGGATTCGCGCTACAACAGCGCCGTCGCGCTGCGCCTGACCGGAACCCTCGACCACACCGCCCTGTCCGGCGCGCTGGAGCACGCGGTGGGGCGGCACGAGGCGCTGCGCACCACGTTCCAGGAGACCGACGGCACACCCGCGCAGACCGTGCACCCCGCCGGGCCGCTCCCGCTGCCCGTCCGGGACCTGACGGCTCCCGGCGACGGGCCAGCGGACCTGGACGCGCTGCTGCAGGCCGAGTACGAGCGCCCCTTCGACCTGCGGACCGGGCCGCTGCTGCGCGCCCTGCTGCTGCGGGAGGCGCACGACGCGCACGTCCTGCTGCTGACGGCCCATCACATCGTCACCGACGGCTGGTCGATGGGCGTGCTGCTGGAGGAGCTGTGCGCCGCCTACGACGCCCTCGCCCGGGGTGCGCGGCCCGCGCTGCCGCCGGTGGCCACGCAGTACCCGGACTTCGCCGTCTGGCAGCGCGAGCAGCTGTCCGGGACCCGGCTGGAGCGTCAACTGGACTACTGGAAAGAACAGTTGTCCGGGGCGGTGGCGCCCGAGCTGCCGCTGGACCGGCCGCGCCGCGGCGAGGAGTCCGGCGCGGGCGCGGTGCACACCTTCACCGTGCCCGCGGCCACCGCGACCCGGCTGAAGCACCTCGCGGCCGAGCAGCACACCACGCTGTTCACCGCCCTGGTCGCCGCCTGCCAGGCCCTGCTGGCCCGCTGGTCCGGGCAGGACGACATCACCGTCGGCTCGCTGACCCCCGGACGCGGGCGCACCGACCTGGAACGGGCCGTCGGGTTCTTCGTCAACACCGTCGTGCTGCGCACCCGCGTCGAGACCGGCGGCTCCTTCCGCGATCTGCTCGCCGCCGCCGCGGACACCGTCAACGGTGCCTTCGCGTACGGCGACACGCCGTTCGAGCGGCTGGTGGAGGCCGTCGGCGCGACCCGGGAGGCGGGCCGCAACCCCCTGTTCGACGTGATGGTCCTGCTGCACCCCGCGCCGCCCGCCGCACCCGACCCGCACGGCCTGGCCACCGCCCCGGTCGCCGTGCCCCGGCGGGCCGCCACGTTCGACCTGAGCGTGGAGTTCGTTCCGGACGGGGACGGGCTGACCGGCCTGCTGGAGTACCGCACCGACCTGTTCGACGCGGCCACCGCCGAGCGCATGGCGGACCAGTTGCTGCGCACGCTGGACGGCGCCGCCGCCGAACCGGACCGGCCGCTCGGCGCCCTGCCCCTGCTCTCGCCCCGGCAGACGCGGCAGGTGACGAGGGACTGGAACGCGACCGCGCGGCCCGTGCCCGAGGAGACCGTGCCCGAGCTGTTCGCGCGGCAGGCCGCCCGCACCCCGCACGCCACCGCCCTGGTCGCGGGGGACGTACGCCTGGACTACGCGACGCTCGACGCGCGAGCCGACCGTCTGGCCCGTCACCTGATCGCGCGCGGCGCGGGCCCCGAGCGGCTGGTCGCCCTCAGGCTGCCGCGCACCGCCGACATGATCGTGGCCGTCCTCGCCGTCTGGAAGGCCGGCGCCGGCTATCTGCCCCTGGATCCCGCGCTGCCGAAGGACCGGGTGCGGTTCCTGCTGGACGACGCGCGGCCGGCGCTCGTCCTGGACGAAGCCGCGCTGCGGGAAGTCCCGGGCACGGCCCCCGACACGGCCGCCGGCAGACTCGCCCCGCCGCACCCCGACACCAGCGCCTACGTCATCTACACCTCCGGCTCCACCGGCCGCCCCAAGGGCGTGGTTGTGGCGCACCGGTCCCTGGCGAACCTCCTGGCGGGCCATCGCGAGGGCTTCGTCGCCGAGGCGGGCGGCGGGCCGCTGCGGGTGGCGCTGACGGCGTCGTTCTCCTTCGACACCTCACTGGAGGGCGTGCTGCTGATGGCCGACGGCCACCCGCTGCACCTGGTCGACGAGACGACCCGGCTGGACGCCGCCGCGCTGGTCGAGTACGTCGTCGAGCACCGCATCGACTTCCTCGACCTGACCCCCACCCACCTGCGCCAACTGCTGCCCGCCGGACTGCTCACCGACCCGCGCCACCGCCCCCGGGTGCTGATGCTCGGCGGCGAGGCCGTCGGGCCCGGCCTGTGGCGGGAGCTGGCCGAGCGGCGGGACGTGGCCGCGTACAACTTCTACGGGCCCACCGAGTGCACGGTCGACGCCCTGGCCTGCCGCATCGAGGGCGACGGCCGTCCGACCGTCGGCAGGCCGCTCGCCAATGTGCGCGCCTACGTCCTCGACGACCGGCTGCGGCCCGTGCCGCCCGGAGTCGGCGGCGAGCTGTACCTGGCCGGCGTGCAACTGGCGCGCGGCTACGCGGGCCGGCCGGGGCTCACCGCCGCACGGTTCCTGCCCGACCCGTTCGGACCGCCCGGAGCCCGCATGTACCGCACCGGTGACCTGGCCCGCTGGACCGCCGACGGACGCCTGGACCACCTGGGGCGGGCCGACGACCAGGTCAAGGTGCGCGGCCACCGCATCGAACCCGGCGAGGTCGAGGCGGCCCTGACGGACCGGCCCGAGATCGCCGCCGCCGCGGTCGTCGCCGTCACCGACCCGCACGGCCACACCCGGCTCGCCGCCTACCTCGTCCCCGCGGGCCGCGACGCGCGGCTCACCGCGGGCGACGTGCGAGCGGCCTGCCGGCGCGTGCTGCCCGACCACATGGTGCCGTCCTCCTTCACCGTGCTCGACGCCCTGCCGATGACCGTCAGCGGCAAGATCGACCGGCGTGCCCTGCCCGCCCCCGACCTCGACGGCGGCGAACGCGACAAGGAGTTCGTCGCCCCGCGCACCCCGCAGGAGGAGACCCTCGCCCGCATCTGGGCCGAGGTGCTGGGTGCGCGCCGGGTCGGCGTGACGGACAACTTCTTCGAGCTGGGCGGCGACTCCATCCTCAGCATCCAGGCCGTCTCCCGCGCCCGCGCGGCCGGCCTGCACCTGACCTCGCGGGACGTTTTCCGCCACCAGACCGTCGCCGACCTCGCCGCCGCCGCCGCGTCCCCGCGCACCGCCGACGTGCCCGCGCCCCGGCGGCCGCGCGAGGAGGGCCCGGCGCCGCTGACGCCGGTCCAGGAGTGGTTCTTCGCCACGCACGGCCCGCTGCGGCACTTCAGCATGTCGATGCTGCTGGACCTGCCGCACGACCTGGACGAGCGGGCCCTGGAACGCGCCCTGGAGGCACTGGTAGCCCACCACCCCGCGCTGCGCACCCGCTTCGCCCGCTCGGGGGACACCTGGCGCCAGCACCCCGGCGACGGTCCGGCCACCGGCCTGCTCACCCGCCACGACCTCTCCCGCGCCGCCGACCGGGCGGCCGCCCGCGAAGAGGCCGCCGGGGCCGCCCGCGCCGCCCTCGACCCGGAGACCGGCACCCTGCTGCGCGCCGCCCTGCTGTCCTGTCCCGGCGAGCGTCCCCAACTGTTCCTCACCGTCCACCACTTGGCGGTGGACAGTGTCTCCTGGCGCATCCTCCTCGCCGACCTCGCACAGGCCTACCGGCAGGCGGCCCAGGGCGATCCGCCCCGACTGGAGCCCGTCTCCACGCCGTTCGCCGACTGGGCCGCGCACCTCTCCCACCGGGTACGCGCCGGTGACCTCGACGCCGACCTGCCGCACTGGACGGCCGAGGCCGCCGAACCCCGCACCCCGCTGCCCGTGGACCGCCACGGCACCCCGCTCGCCGGCTCGGTCCGCACCCTCCGCACCCGCGTGGACCGCGCCACCACCGAGGCCCTCCTGCGCCAGGTGCCCGCCGTCTACCGCACGCAGGTCAACGACGTGCTGCTCAGCGCGCTGAGCCGGGTCCTCGCCGACTGGACGGGCACCGAGCGGGTGACCGTCGCCCTGGAGGGCCACGGCCGTGAGGACGACACGCTGGACCTGTCCCGCACAGTGGGCTGGTTCACCGCCCAGTACCCCGTCACCCTGGCGCCCGCCGGACCGTCCGACGCGCCCGACTGGGGCACGACCCTCAAGACGGTGAAGGAGCGCCTGCGGGCCGTTCCCCGGCACGGCCTCGGCTACGAGGCCCTGGCCCGCCTCGGCTCGCCCGACCCGGCCGCCCGCGCCCTGCGGGACCTGCCGCTGCCGCAGGTCTGCTTCAACTACCACGGCCAGTGGGAGGCCGGCGACGGGCGGGACTTCGCCCCGGCGGACGAGGCGCCCGGCCGTGACATCGCCGCCGACGAGCCGCCGGCCCACCTGCTGGACATCTCCGCCGTGGTCGCCGGCGGCGAACTGGAGATCACCTGGCACTACAGCGACCAGGTGCACGACGAGGGCACCGTCCGCACCCTCGCCGACGGCATGACCCGCGCGCTCGCCGCCATCGCCGATCACTGCGCCCGCCCCGACGCGGGCGGCCGCACCCCGTCCGACTTCCCGCTGGCCCGCCTCGACCAGGACCGCCTGGACCGGCTGGTCGGCGACGGGCGGGACGTGGAGGACGTACTGCCGCTGACCCCGCTGCAGGAGGGCATGCTCTTCCACCGGCTGGTCGGCGGCCCCGAGGACGTCTACGTCGACCAGGCGGCGCTCCTGCTGGACGGCGTCGCCGACCCGCACGCCTTCGCCGCGGCCTGGCAGCGCGTCGCCGAGCGGACGCCCGCCCTGCGCACCCGCGTGGTCTGGGAGGACGTACCGGTGCCCCTCCAGGTCGTCCACCGGGACGTGCGGGTGCCGGTGACCCACCTCGACTGGCGCGACCTGGACGAGCCGGAGCGGGCCGAGCGCCTCACCCGGCTGCGGGCGGACGACCTGGCCCGCGGCATCGACCTCGCCGCCGCGCCGCTGATGCGGCTGACCCTGGTCCGGCTGCCCGACGCGCGGCTGCGCCTGCTGTGGACCTCCCACCACCTGATCCTGGACGGCTGGAGCCTGGCCCAGGTGCTGACCGAGGTGTGCGAGGAGTACGCGGCGCTCACCGTCGGCGCCGAGTCCCGGCCGCCGGTACGGCGTCCCTTCGGCGACTACGTGCGCCGGCTCGCCGAGCAGGACCCCGACGTCGCCCGCGCGCACTGGCAGGAGGTCCTCGCCGGCTTCGCCACCCCCACCCCGCTGCCCGTCGACCGCCCCCTGCGCGAGGCCCACCTGGCCCGCTCCGCGGACGTGCACACGGCCGGCCTGGACGACGGGACGTCGGCCCGGCTGGTGCGCACCGCACGCGACGCCGGACTCACCCTCAACACGGTCGTGCAGGGCGCCTGGGCGCTGCTGCTGGCCCGGTACGGCGCCGAGGACGACGTGGTGTTCGGCACCACCGTCTCCGGCCGGCCCGAGGACCTGCCCGGCGTCGAGTCGATGGTGGGCATGTTCATCAACACCGTGCCCACCCGAATACGCGTCGACGCCGAACGCACGGCCGGCGCGTGGCTGCGGGAACTGCAGGACGCCCAGGCCGAGTCGAGGCGGTTCGCGGCCGTGTCGCTGGCCGAGCTGACCCAGCTGAGCGACGTGCCGTCCGGCAGCCCGCTCTTCCACAGCATGGTCGCCTTCGAGAACTACCCCTTCGACGAGGCCCGCACGGCCGGCTCCGGGGTGCGCCTGACCGAGGTGACCTCCCGCGACGCCACCAACTACCCGCTCGTCCTGCGCGCCCACCACGGCGAACGCCTCGGCTTCGACCTCGCCTACGATCCCGCCCTGTTCGACGCGGCGACCGTCCGTTCGCTCGCCGACCGGCTGTGCCTGCTGCTCACGGAGCTGGCCGACGGCCCCGACCGGCCGCTGCGCACCCTGGCCCGGCCGACGGCCGGGGAACGGCGGCGGATGCTGACCGACTGGAACGGCACCGAACGGGGCCGCCCCGCTCAGACCCTGGTGGACCTGTTCGAGGCGCAGGCCGCCCGCACGCCCGGCGCCGTCGCCGTCACCTGCCGGGCCGAGCACCTGGACTACGCGACGCTCGACGCCCGCGCCGGCCGGCTCGCCCACCGGCTCGCCGAACTCGGCGCCGCGCCCGAGCGGTTCGTCGCCCTCGCGCTGCCCCGCTCCTGCGACCAGGTCGTCGCGGTCCTCGCCGTGCTGAAGACCGGCGCGGCCTACCTGCCGATCGACCCGGCCTCGCCCGCCGAACGCATCGGCCACCTCCTCGCCGACGCCTCCCCGGTGACGCTGGTGACCACGGCCGGCACGGCGGCACGGGCCGACGGCACCGACGTGCCCGTCCTCCTCCTCGACGACCCGGACGTCGAGGCCGACCTCGCCCGCCGCCCGGTCACCGGTCCCGCCCCGGCCCGCCGCCCGCTGCCGGAGAGCCCCGCCTACGCCATCTACACCTCCGGCTCCACCGGCCGCCCCAAGGGCGTGGTGATCCCGCACGCCAACGTGGTGCGGCTGTTCACCCGCACGAGCCACCGGTTCGGCTTCGGCGCGGACGACGTGTGGACGATGTTCCACTCCTACGCGTTCGACTTCTCCGTGTGGGAGCTGTGGGGCCCGCTGCTGCACGGCGGCCGGCTCGTGGTCGTGCCCGACGAGACCGCCCGCTCCCCGGAGGACTTCCTGCGCCTGCTGGCGGACGAGCAGGTCACCGTCCTCAACCAGACGCCGTCCGCGTTCTACCCGCTGATCCGCGCGGACGCCGAACACCCCGAAACCGGCGCCCGCCTCGCGCTGCGCACGGTGATCTTCGGCGGCGAAGCCCTGGACGTCGGCCGGCTCGCCGACTGGTGGACGCGCCACCCGGCCTCCTCCCCGCGGCTGGTCAACATGTACGGCATCACCGAGACCACCGTGCACGTGACCCACGCCCCGCTCGGCCCCGCCACCGACGCGGACGGCCCCGCCGGCTCCATCGGCACGGCCATCGAGGACCTGCGGGTGTACGTGCTCGACGCGGACCTGGCGCCGGTGCCGCCCGGCGCCATCGGCGAACTCTTCGTGGCGGGCGAGGGCCTGGCCCGCGGCTACCTGGGCCGCCCCGGCCTCACCGCCGCCCGTTTCCTCGCCGACCCCTTCGGACAGGCCGGCAGCCGCATGTACCGCACGGGCGACCGGGCGAAGTGGCGGGCCGACGGCACCCTGGAATACCTGGGCCGCGCGGACGCCCAGGTGAAGATCCGCGGCTACCGCATCGAACCCGGCGAGATCGAGGCGGCCCTGCACACCCACCCCGGCGTCGCCGAGGCCGCGGTCGGCGTGTTCGAGGACGCCTCCGGCACCCGCCGGCTCGTGGCGCACGTCGTCGGCTCCGGCGGCGAGGCCCCCGCGGCGGCCGAGCTGCGCGCCCACCTGGAGCGCCTGCTGCCCGCCCACATGGTGCCCGCCGCCCACGTGCCGATGGACGCGCTGCCGCTCACCGTCAACGGCAAGCTCGACCGGCGCGCGCTGCCCGCGCCGGGACCGGACGGCTACGCCACCGGCACCGACCGGACGCCGCCGCGCACGCCCGCCGAACGGCTGGTCGCCGCCGCCTGGGCGGACGTGCTGGGAGTCGAGGAGGTGAACGCCGGCGACGACTTCTTCGCGCTCGGCGGCGACTCCATCCTCGCCGTCCGCGTCACCGCCCGGCTGCGCGCCGCGTTCGGTCCCGAGGTCTCCCCGAGGCTGCTGTTCACCCGTCCCACGGTGGCCGCCCTGGCCGCCGAGCTCGGCGAACCGGCCGACGACCCGTCCGCCCCGCAGGCCGACGCGATACCGGAGACCGCCCCGGGGACCCCGGCGCCGCTGTCGTACGCCCAGCAACGCCTGTGGTTCCTCGACCGGTTCGAGCCCGGCAGCACCGAGTACACGACGCTGTCCGTGCTCCGCATGCGCGGACCGCTCGACGCCGGCGCCCTGCGCACCGCGCTGGACGGCCTGGTCGCCCGGCACGAGGCGCTGCGCACCACGTTCACCGAACAGGACGGACAGGCACGGCAGTCGGTGAACCCGTCGTACCGGGTCGACCTGCCCGTGGACGACCTCACCACGGCCCCGGACGCGCGGGCGGCGCTGGACGCGCTGCTGGAGCGCGAGGCCGCCACGCCCTTCGACCTGGCGGCCGGGCCGCTGCTGCGCGCCCGGCTGGCCCGCCCGGCCGCCGACGAGCACGTTCTCGTACTCGCCGTCCACCACATCGTCACCGACGGCTGGTCGCTCGGCGTCCTCGGCCGGGACCTGGGCGAACTGTACGCGGCGGCACACGAGGGCCGCCGCCCCCGGCTGCCCGCGCTGCCCGTCCGGTACGCCGACCACGCCGCCTGGCAGCGCGCCCGCGCCGACCGCGTCGAGCACCAACTCGCCCACTGGCGCGAGACGCTGGACGCGGTGCCCCCGCTGGAGCTGCCGACCGACCGGCCGCGTCCCGCCGTACGGACCCGGGACGGCGCGCTGGTGACCTTCACCCTGCCCGCGGAGCTGACCGACCGGCTGCGCGAGCGGGGCCGGGAGGCCGACGCCACCCTGTACATGACGCTGCTGACCGCCTGCACGGCCCTGCTGTCCCGCTGGGCCGACCAGGACGACTTCGCCGTCGGCACCGTCACCGCGGGCCGTGAGCGCCCCGAACTGCACGACGTGGTCGGCATGTTCGTGAACACGCTGGTGCTGCGCAACCGGGTGCGCCCCGGCACGTCGTTCCGCGCGCTGCTGAAGCAGGTGCGCGGCACCGTCCTGGAGGCGTTCGCCCACCAGGACGTGCCCTTCGAGCGGCTGGTGGACGTCCTCCAGCCCGAGCGGGACACCAGTCGCACCCCCCTGTTCCAGGTCATGGTCGCCCTGCACAACCTGGGCGTCGAGGCTCCCGCGCTCGTGGACCTGGACGTCGAGCCGGTCGTGCCGCCGGTCCGGCGCGCCACGTTCGACCTGGCCTTCGACTTCGTGGAGGGCGACGGCGGCGTCACCGGCCACCTGGAGTACGACACCGGCCTGTTCGACGAGGACACCGTCCGGCGCCTGGCCGCCCGTCTGCGGCTGCTGCTGGAGGCCGCGGCGCAGGACCCCGACCGGGACGTGCGGGCGCTGGAGCTGATGACCGAGGCCGAGCGGCGCCGGGTCCTCCACGACTGGCAGGGGCCGCGGCGCGCGGTTCCGGGGACCACTTTCCCCGCCCTGTTCGAGGCGCAGGCCGCCCGCACCCCGCACGTCACCGCCCTGGTGGCACGGGACGCCACGCTCGACTTCGCGGCCCTCAACGAGCGCGCCAACCGGCTCGCCCACCACCTCGTGGCCCGGGGCGTCGCCCCCGAGCGGGTGGTCGCCGTACGGCTGCCGCGCACCTCCGACCTGCTGGTGGCGGTGCTCGCCGTCGTCAAGGCGGGCGGCGTCCTCCTCTGCCTCGACCCCGACCTGCCCGAGGAACGCGTCGCCCACCTCCTCGCGGACGCGGCCCCGCACACCGTGCTGACCGCCGACGCGCTGCGCGAGGTGCCGTGGGACCGGCTGCCCGCCCACGACCCCACCGACCGTGACCGCCCGGCCCCGCTGCGCCCGGACCACGCCGCCTACATCGTCTACACCTCCGGCTCCACCGGCCGCCCCAAGGGCGTCGTCGTCGAACACCGCCACCTGGTCAACCTCTGTCACGACCACCGCGAAGGGCTCGTCGCACCGCACACCGCGGACGGGCGCCGGCTGCGCGCCGCGCTGAGCGCCTCGTTCTCCTTCGACACCTCCTGGGAGGGGCCGCTGCTGCTCGCCCTCGGGCAGGAGGTCCACCTCGTCGACGAGGACGTGCGCCTGGACCCGGAAGCGTTCTGCGCCCAGGTCACCGAACGCCGCCTGGACCTGGTGAACGTCACCCCGTCCTTCCTGCGCGAACTCACCGCCGCCGGACTCCTCGCACCCGGCCGCCACCACCCGCGCGTCCTGCTGGTCGGCGGTGAGGCGACGGGCCCCGACACCTGGCGGGAGCTGTGCGCCGCCGCCGGCCTCGGCGTCACCGCGTACAACATGTACGGGCCCACCGAGTGCACCGTCGACGCCACGTACGGGCGCTGCGCCGAACACCCGGACCGACCGGTCATCGGGCGCCCCGGCCGCAACCTGCGCGCCTACGTCCTCGACGGCGCCCTGCGCCCGGTGCCGCCCGGCGTGCCCGGCGAGCTGTACCTCGCCGGCGCACAGGTGGCCCGCGGCTACCTGGGCCGCCCCGGCCTGACCGCGTCGCGTTTCCTCGCCGACCCGTTCGGCGCGCCCGGGGAGCGGATGTACCGCACCGGCGACCGCGCCCGCTGGGACGAGCGGGGGCTGCTGGAGTTCCTGGGCCGCGCCGACGAGCAGATCAAGATCCGCGGCTTCCGCATCGAACCCGGCGAAGTCGAGGCCGCGCTGCTCGCCCACCCGGACGTGTCCGAGGCCGTCGTGACGGCACGCGAACACGCGGGCCGGCTCATGCTCGTGGCCCACCTGGTGCCCGCCCGGGACGCCGTCCCGACCGCCGACGAACTGCGCCTCGCGCTCCGGCGCACCCTGCCGGACCACATGGTGCCGACGGCGTTCGTCCCGCTGGTGCGGATACCGCGCACCAGCAGCGGCAAGACCGACCGGCGCGCCCTGCCCGCCCCGCCCGCGCAGCCGGACCCCGCCACGACGTACGTGGCACCGCGCCCCGGCACCGAGGAGGCGCTGGCCGAGATCTGGGCGGACGTCCTGCGGGTGGAACGGGTGGGCGCGCGGGACAACTTCTTCGCGCTCGGCGGCGACTCCATCCTCAGCATCCAGATCGTCTCCCGGGCCCGCCGGGCCGGACTGGCGCTGACCACCAAGGACGTCTTCCGTCACCAGACCGTCGCCGAACTCGCCCTCCGCGTCACCCGGGCGGCCCCCGCGGCGGCGGACGCGGCTTGGCCCGCCGAGGCACCGCTCACGCCCATCCAGCGCTGGTACCTCGACGGCCGCCGCCCCGACGACCCGCTGCGCTTCACCATGTCGCAGCGGATCGAACTGGCCCCCGGAACCGACCGGTCCGCCCTGCGCCCCGCCGTTGACGCCCTCGTGCTCCACCATCCGGCCCTGCGCACCCGCTTCCGCCGCACCGAGGACGGCTGGCGCCAGGAAGTCCTGCCGGACGTCCCGGACGGCCTCCTCACCCACCACGACGTGACCGGCCTGGACGGCCCCGCGCTGGAGGCCGAGGTGCGGCGCGCGGCGGACGCGGCCCGGGCCTCCCTCGACCCGACCGAGGGCCGGGTGGTGCGCGTCCTGCTCTTCGACCGCGGCCCGGACCTGCCCGCGCACCTTCTGGTCACCGTCCACCACCTGGTCGTCGACGGCGTCTCCTGGCGGATCCTGCTGGCCGACCTGGAGACCGCCCACCGCTCGGCCGCGGACGGACGGCCCGTCGACCTGCCCCCGGCCACCACCGCGTACGGGCACTGGGCGGCCCGGCTCCGGGCGCACACCCGTTCCGGCGCCCTGGACGGCGACCTCGCCCACTGGGAGCGCACCGCGGCGGCCCCCGCCGGCCTGCCCGCCGGCCGGCCCGGCCCCAACACCCACGGCACCGCCGCCACGGTCACCGTACTGCTGGAGCCGGAGACGACCGAGGCCCTGCTGCGCCGGGTCCCGGAGGTCTACCGCACCCAGGTCAACGACGTCCTGCTCAGCGCCCTCGGCCGCACCCTGGCCCGCTGGTGCGGGCGCGACACCGTGCTGGTCGGTGTGGAGGGCCACGGCCGCGAGGACCTCTTCGACGACGTGGACCTCTCCAGGACGGTCGGCTGGTTCACCGCCGAGTTCCCCCTCGCGCTGAGGGTCGCCCCCGACGCCGGCTGGCACGACACCCTGCGCTCGGTGAAGGAGCAACTGCGCGCGGTGCCCCTGCACGGTCTGAGCCACGGCGCGCTGCGCCACCTGCTGCCCGACAGCCCGCTGACCGGCGCTCCCGTGCCGCAGGTCGGCTTCAACTACCACGGCCGGTGGGACGCCGACGGCGGCGGGAGCGGTCTCTACGGCGCCGTCCTGCCCCCGGCCGGCTCCGACACCGACCCCGACGCACCCCGCCCCTACCTGCTGGACATCACGGGCGTGGTCCAGGACGGCAGGCTCGAGCTCGGCTGGACCTACCCGCCGGCCGTCTACGACGAGTCCACCGTCCGCGGGCTCGCCGACGAGATGTGCGCGGCGCTGCGCGACATCGCGGCCCACTGCGCGCGCCCGGACGCGGGCGGCCGCACCCCGTCGGACTTCCCGCTCGCCGGGCTCGGCCAGAGCGAGCTGGACCGCCTGGTGGGCGACGGCCGGAACGTGGCGGACGTCCTGCCGCTGACGCCCCTGCAGACCGGGATGCTCTTCCACGGCCTGGTGGACACGGCGGGCGCCTACTTCGACCGGACGGCCGTACGGCTGTCCGGGGTGGCCGACCCGCAGGCCTTCGCCGTCGCGTGGCAGCAGGTCGCCGACCGCACCGAGGCCCTGCGCACCAGCGTCCACTGGCAGGGCCTGCCGCACCCGGTCCAGGTCGTCCACCACCACGTGGAGCTGCCCGTCACCCACCTGGACCGGCGGCATCTGACGCCCGAGCAGCGAGAGAGGGAGACCGAGGAACTGCTGGCCGCCGACCGCGCGGCGGGCATGGACCTCACCACCGCACCCCTCACCCGCATCACCCTGGCCGCGTTGCCCGGTGACGAGATCCTGCTGCTGTGGTCCTCCCACCACCTGATCCTGGACGGCTGGAGCACCGGGCAGCTGCTCACCGAGGTGTGCGAGCGCTACGCCGCGCTCACCGGCGGCCGCGAAGCCCCCGCACCGGTGAGGCGCCCGTTCTCCGACTTCCTGCGCTGGCTGCGCGACCAGCACGCCTCGGCCGAGGAGGCAGCCGAGGCGTACTGGGCCGGCACCCTCGCCGGCTTCCCGGCCCGCACCCCGCTGCCGTACGACCGCACACCGGCCGAGGCACACCGCGCCCGCGCCGCCTCCACGGTGCACCGGCAGCTGGACGAGCGGGTCTCGGCGCGGCTGCGGGAGACGGCGGCACGGGCCGGGCTGACGGTGAACACCGTGATCGAGGGCGCCTGGGCGCTGCTGCTGGCCCGCCACGGCGGACGCGACGACGTCGTGTTCGGCACGACCGTCTCCGGGCGTCCGGCCGAACTGCCGGGTGTGGAGGCGATGATCGGCATGTTCATCAACACCGTGCCCACCCGGATCCGCGTCACGGGCGGGGGAGCGGCGTCCTGGCTGCGGGGCGTGCAGGAGCGGCAGAGCGACGCCCGGCGCTTCGACTTCCTCGCGCTGCCCCGCATCCAGGCGCTGAGCGAGGTCCCGGCGGGCGAGGCGCTGTTCGACAGCATGGTGGTGTTCGAGAACTACCCCGTCGACGAGTCCGCCACGGCCCGGACGGGCGTGCACGTCGAGGAGGTGCGGGCCGAGGACGCGCCGACCTTCCCGCTGTGCCTGCGCGCCCACCTCGGCGACCGGCTCGGCATCGACCTCGCCTACGACGCCGGCCTGTTCGACGCGCACACGGCCGAACGCCTCACGGCCGGGCTCGTGGTCGTCCTGACCGCCCTCGCCGACGGCATCGAGGCCGACGCGGAGGTGACCGGCCTCGAGCTGCTGACCGAGGACGACCGCGCCCTGCTGGAGCGGTGGAACGCCACCGCCCGGCGGACGGCGCCGCGCAGCCCCGTCGAGCTGTTCGCCGAGCAGGCCCGCCGCACCCCCGACGCGCCCGCCCTGCGCGACGGCGACACGGAGCTGACGTACCGCCGCCTCGACGACTGGTCCGACGCCGTGGCGTCCCGGCTCCTCGCCGACGGTCTGCGGGCGGAGGGCCGGGTGGCGCTGCTGATGGACCGCTGCGCCGAACTCGTCGTCGCCCAGCTCGCCGTCCTCAAGGCGGGCGGCGCCTACGTACCGGTGGACGCCCGTGCCCCCGAGGAGCGACGCCGCACGCTGGTCGAGCGGGCGGGCGCGACGGCCGAACTGACCGCCGCGGACGTCGTCGCCGCACGCACCCCCGTGCCGGGCGCGCCCGCGGCCGTTCCCGCGGACGCCGACCGGCTGGCGTACGTGATGTTCACCTCCGGGTCGACCGGCGAGCCCAAGGCGGTCGCGGTACGGCACCGCGACGTGGCCGCCCTCGCCACCGACAGCCGCTTCGCCGGAGGGGTGTGCGACCGGGTGCTGCTGCACTCCCCGGTGGCCTTCGACGCCGCCACCTTCGAGGTGTGGGCGCCCCTGCTCACCGGCGGCTGCGTGGTCGTGGCACCACCCCGGCCCATGGACGCGGCGCTGCTGCGGCACCTGGTCCGCGACGGCGGCCTGAGCGCGCTGTGGCTGACCGCCGGCCTCTTCCGGCTGCTGGCGCAGGACGCGCCGGACTGCTTCGCCGGCCTGCGCCAGGTGTGGACCGGCGGCGACGTGGTGCCCGCCGCGGCCGTACGCCGCGTGCTGTCCGCCTGCCCCGGCCTGACCGTCGTGGACGGCTACGGCCCCACCGAGACGACGACGTTCGCGACGTCCTTCGCGCTCACCGACGCGACGGCCGTCCCCCACACCGTGCCCATCGGCCACCCGCTCGACGACATGCGGGTCCACGTCCTCGACGGCCGTCTGCGACCCGTACCGCCGGGCTGCGCCGGCGAGCTGTACCTCGCCGGCGAGGGCGTGGCACGTGGTTACCTGGGCCGTCCCGGCGACACCGCCGCCCGCTTCCTCGCCGACCCCGCCGGCCCGCCCGGCACGCGCATGTACCGCACCGGTGACCTGGCCCGCCGCCGCCCCGACGGCACGGTCGAGTTCCTGGGCCGCGCCGACGACCAGGTGAAGATCCGCGGCTTCCGCGTCGAACCCGGCGAGGTGGAGGCGGCCCTCGCGGCGCATCCCGGCGTCGCGGACGTGGCGGTCGTGGCCCACGAGGACCGGCCCGGCAGCCGGCGCCTGGTGGCCTACGTGGTCGGCCCCGAAGACCTCACGGCCGTGCGGGAGTCCGCCCGGCGCTCGCTCCCCGACTACCTCGTCCCCTCGGTGTTCGTCGCCCTGCCCGCGCTGCCGCTCAGCGGCAACGGCAAGGTCGACCGGGCCGCGCTTCCGGCGCCGGAGAGCGTCGGCGGAGACCGGCGGGACGCGCCGACCGCGCCGCGCACCGACGCCGAGCGGCGCACCGCCGACGTCTTCGCGGAGGTCCTCTCCGTGCAACAACCCGGCGTGGAGGACGACTTCTTCCAGCTGGGCGGCGACTCCATCCTCAGCATCCGGCTGGCCGCCCGCCTGTCCGAGGCGTTCGGCACCGACCTGTCACCGCGCGCGGTGTTCACCCACCCCACCCCCGCCGCCCTCGCCGCCCTGCTCACCGCGGAGCCGTCCGGCGACGCCGCGCCCACCGCGATCGTCCCGGTCCCCCGTGACACGCCCGCCCCGATGTCGTACGCCCAGCAACGCCTGTGGTTCCTGGAGGAGTTCGCACCGGGCAGCGGCGAGTACGTCACCGCGCTGGCCCTGCGCCTGCGCGGCGGGCTCGAGGTGCCCGCTCTCACCGCGGCCCTGCGCGCCCTGGTGGAGCGGCACGAGGCACTGCGCACCACCTTCGACACGGTGGACGGCCACGGCGTGCAGATCGTCCACCCGGCGCCGGACGTGCCGCTGCCGCTGCACGACCTGTCGGGAACGGCCGGGACCGACCGGGCGGCCCGGCTGGAGGAGCTGCTGGAGGCCGAGCGTGCCCGCACGTTCGACCTGCGGCGCGGCCCGCTGCTGCACGCGGGGCTGATCAGGCTCTCGGACGACGAGCACGTCCTGACGCTGACCCTGCACCACATCGTCACCGACGGCTGGTCCACCGGAGTGCTCACCGGCGACCTCGCTCACTTCTACCGGGCCGAACTGGGCGCGGCGGCCAAGCAGTTGCCGCCACTGCCGGTGAGTTACGCCGACTACGCCCACTGGCAGCGCGGCAGCGGCACGGACGAACACCTCGCGTACTGGAAGGAGCACCTGGCCGGCCTGGAAACGCTGGACCTGCCCACCGACCGGCCGCGTCCGGCGGTGCGCACCCACGACGGCGCCACCGTGCGCCTCGCCCTGCCGCGCGGTGTGACCCGCCGCCTCGTCCAGGTGGGCCGGGACCGGCAGGCCACCCTGTTCGCCACGCTGGTCGCCGCCGCCCAGACCTATCTGGCCCGGCTGACCGGCGGCCGGGACATCACCGTCGGCACGGTCACCTCAGGCCGCGACCGGGCCGAGACCCAGAACCTCGTCGGGTTCTTCGTCAACACCCTCGTCCTGCGCTCGCGCATCGAACCCGACCGTCCCTTCCCCGAGTTCCTCACCGAGGTACGCGGGACCGTACTGGACGCCTTCGCCCACCAGGAGGCGCCGTTCGAGCGGGTGGTGGACGAGGTGCAGCCGGTCCGCGACACCAGCCGCACCCCCCTGTTCCAGGTCATGGTGGTGCTGCAGAACGCCCCGGCCGCCGACCTCGACCTGCCCGGCATCGAGGTCGCCGGCGTCGACACGGACCTGCGGCACGCGGCGTTCGACCTCACCCTGGAGTTCGCCGAGACCCCCGCCGGAGAACTGCACGGCCTGCTCACCTACAACACCGACCTGTTCGACGCGGCCACCGCCGAACGGATGGCCGACCAGCTCGGCACGCTCCTGACCGCCGTCGCCGACGACCCCGACCGGCCCCTGGGCGCCCTGCCCCTCGCCACCGGCGAGACACTCGAGGCCGTCCTCGGCCAGGGGCGCGGCACCGCCCGCCCGGTACCGGCGGCGACGCTGCCGGAGCTGTTCGAACAGCAGGCCGCCCGCACGCCCGACGCCGTGGCCCTGGCCGACGCCGACGGCCGCGAGCTGACGTACGCGCAGGTCGAGCGCGCCGCCAACCGGCTGGCGCACCGGCTCATCGCCCGGGGGGTGGGGCCCGAGCGGGTCGTGGCGCTGGCCCTGCCCCGCGGCACGGAGACGGTGGTGGCCCAGCTCGCCGTGGCCAAGGCCGGCGGTGCCTTCCTGCCCGTCGACCCGGACTACCCCGAGCAGCGGCGGGAGTTCATGCTGCGCGACGCGGACGCCTGGCTCGTCCTGGACGACCCCGCCACCGTACGGGACGCGGACGGGCCGGACACCGCGCCCACGGACGCCGACCGCACGGCCGCGCTGACCGTCGCCCACCCGGCGTACGTGATCTACACGTCCGGTTCCAGCGGCACACCCAAGGGCGTGACGGTGACCCACAGCGGCCTGGCCGCCTTCGCCGCGGCCGCCGCCGACCGCTACGACGCGGGCCCCGGCGACCGGGTCCTGCAGTTCGCCTCGCCCAGCTTCGACGCCTCGGTGCTGGAGCTGTGCGTGTCCCTGCTCGGCGGAGCCACCCTCGTCACCGGGGAGGAAGGCCCACTCGTCGGCGAGCGGCTCGCCCAGGTCCTCGCCGAGCGGAGCGTCAGCCACACGCTGATCCCGCCCGCCGCCCTGGCCACGGTCGCCCCCGAGACCTCCGACGCCCTGCCGCACCTGCGCACCCTCATCGTGGGCGCCGAGGCGTGCCCGGCCCACCTCGTCGAACGGTGGGCCCCCGGCCGACGCATGATCAACTCGTACGGACCGACCGAGGCCACCGTCGTCGCCACCTGGACCGGCCCCCTCGCCCCGGGCACGGGCGCCCCGCCGATCGGCCGCCCGGCCGGCGCCACCCGCGTCCACGTCCTGGACGCCGCGCTGCGCCCCGTCCCGCCCGGCGTCACCGGCGAACTGTACGTGGCCGGACCCGGACTGGCCCGCGGCTATCTGAACCGGCCCGGCCTGACCGCCTCGCGCTTCCTCGCCGACCCGTTCGGCGCACCGGGGGAGCGGATGTACCGCACCGGCGACCTGGCCCGCTGGGACGCGTCCGGCGAACTGCGCTTCGCCGGACGCGCCGACGACCAGGTGAAGCTGCGCGGCTTCCGCATCGAGCCCGGAGAGATCGAGAGCGCGCTGCGCCGCAGCCCGCGGGTGCGCGAGGCGGTGGTCACCGTACGCGGTGGCGGGGCCGGCCCGGACGGCCGGTCCGGCGGACGGCTCGTGGCCTACGTCGTGCCCGCCGAGGGCACCACGCAGGAGCTGCCGGTGCCGGAGCTGCGCGACCACCTCGCCGGGCTGCTCCCGCCGCACATGGTCCCGTCGGCGTTCGTCCCGCTGGAGCACCTGCCGCTCACCCCGAACGGCAAGACCGACCGCGGCGCCCTGCCCGAACCCGGACCCACGCACGCCGCCGCCGGGCCGCCCACGGCACCGCGCACCGAGACCGAACGCCGTATCGCCCGCATCTGGGCCGACGTCCTCGGTGTGGCGGACGTCGGCGCGCACGACAACTTCTTCCACCTCGGCGGCGACTCCATCCTCAGCATGCAGGTCGTGTCACGGCTGCGGCGGGACGGACTGCACCTGGCCACCCGCGACCTGTTCACCCACCAGACGGTCGCCGAACTGGCCACCGTCGTCACCGGCGCGCCCCAGCACTCGGGGGACGGCCCGGTGAGCGGAGACGTGCCGCTCACCCCCATCCAGGAGTGGTTCCTGACCAGCCCGCGCGCCGGTCACAGCCACTTCAACCAGTCGCTGCTGCTGGAGCTCGGCACCGCCCCGGACGCCACCGCCCTCGAAACGGCCCTGAACGCCCTCCTCGACCACCACGACGCCCTGCGCATGCGCTTCACCGAGGACCAGGACGGCTGGCGCCAGTTCAATCCGCCGCCGTCCGACACCGACCGCGACCGGCTCCTGAACCGCCACGACCTGAGCGGGCTGAACCCCGCCGAGGCCGACGCGGCGATGGAGAAGGCCGCCGACGACCTGCACACCGGATTCGACCTGGCGCGCGGCCCGCTGCTGCGGGCGGCCCTGTTCACCGGGGACGCCGGCCGACCCGCCTTCCTCCTCCTGGTCGCCCATCACCTGGTGGTGGACGCCGTGTCCTGGCGCATCCTGCGCGACGACCTGGAGGCCGCCTACCGGCAGGCCGTCCAGGGCGAGACCGTCGCGCTCGGCGAACGCAGCACCTCCTTCCGCGAGTGGGCCCGAAGCCTCGCCGCGCACGTCGCGGCCGGAGCCCTCGACGACGAACTGCCCTACTGGGAACGGGCGGTGAACGCCGAGCCGCTGCCGGTCGAGGCGTCGACCGGGCCGGAGACGGGTGTCGTCGACATGCTCACCGTCGAACTGGACGAGGCGGACACCGAGGCACTGCTGCGCGCCGCGCCGACCGCCTACCGCACCCGCGTCAACGACGTGCTGCTCGCCGCCCTCGCCCTGGCCCTGGCCCGCTGGACCGGCCGCGAGGAGGTCCGCCTGGACCTGGAGGGGCACGGCCGCGAGGACGTCCTCGACGACGTGGACCTCTCCCGCACGGTCGGCTGGTTCACCACCGTTCACCCCGTCGCCCTCCAGGTGCCCGAACCCGCCGACCTCGGCCCCGCCCGGGACTGGCGGACCCTGGTGAAGTCGGTGCGCCGCCAGCTGCGCGCCGTGCCCGGCAACGGCCTGGGCTTCGGTGCGCTGCGCACCTTCGGCCCGCCCGAGGTGCGTCAGCGGCTCGGACGGGCCGCGCACGGACAGGTCGTCTTCAACTACCTGGGCCAGTGGGACGCCCGCCCGGAGCACTCCGGCGACGGCCTGGTGCGCGCCGAGCACGGGTCGTTCGGACGCCACCACGACCCGCGCGACAGCGGCTCCCACCCGCTGGAGGTCGTCGGCGCGGTGCAGGGCGGCCGGCTGTCCTTCACCTGGCACCACCGACCCGCCCTCCACGCCACGGACACGGTGCGACGTGTCGCGGACGACTTCGCCGAGGCGCTGCGCCACATCGCCCACTACGCCCGGAACAACCGGTGACGCCCCGCCCCCCGGCCCGCTCCCCACCGCCCGCCACCACACCAGCAGCCCGTTGCCACCCACCCGTTCGACCCGAGAGAGCGAGACCGACAGACATGGACGAGAACACCCGCTACCAGGTGCTGCGCAACGACGAGGAGCAGTACTCGCTGTGGCCCGTGGACGTCGAGGTGCCCGCCGGCTGGCAGCCCGTCGGCAAGGAGGGCACCGAGGCGGAGTGCTCCGCCTACGTCGACGAGGTCTGGACCGACATGCGCCCGCGCAGCCTGCGGGAGCGCATGGAGAACGCCGAAGCCTGACGCGTCCCGCGCAGCCACGAAGCGCAGGCCGGGGTGCCTCCTGTACCACCGCACCCCGGCCTCGGCCCCGTCCGTCCGCCAGCCCGTCCCGAGGAGCCGTCATGACACCGGTCCTGCACACCGAACGACTCACGTTCCGGCCCTACCGCCCCGAGGACGAGGACGTCTTCGTGGCCCTGCTGCGCGACGAGGAGGTCTGCCGCTGGATGGGCCAGGAACGCGTGCCGGAGGCCGACCTCCGCACGCTGTTCCGCGCCATCCTCACCGAGGTCTACCCGAAGCGCAGGTTCGACGTGTGGGGACTGTGGTGCGAGGAGGTCTACGTCGGCCACGCGGAGGTGAAGAAGACCGGCAACGTCGACGGCCACGAACTGATCACCGCCCTCGCCCCCGGGTACTGGGGCCGGGGCCTGGGCACCGAAGTGATCCGCGGCCTGCTCCGCCACGCCGCCGACAACCTGGGCCTGAAGGAGGTCTACGGCATGGTCGGCGCCGACAACACCGCCAGCCTGGCACTGTGCCGCCGCCTGGGCACCCGACACGTGCGCGACGTGGTCGGTGACGACGGCACGGTGACCAAGATGGTGGTGATCTCCACGACGGACCCGGACTGACGCCGGGAGCAGGACCGGAACGGCAGGGTGCCGTCCCCGCGCCCCGGTCCGGCTCCGCGCCCTGAGCTTGAGATTCAACCTCGCCGTTCGAACACGACCTTCTGCCGTGTCGGCTGGGTGCTTTCGCCCGGTTCGATCCCGCTGCGGGCGCGTTGATCGCGCCTGAAAGCGCCGGTCAGAGGTGTTCGAATCTGCTGGGTTGAATCTCAAGCTGAGGGGTGGGCACGGCCGGTCGGCCGAGCCGCCCCGTCGTGGCCGGATCCGGGAGGGTACGCGGGCCCGCACTGGTCCGCGCCGAACGGTCGGTTCAGGCGGCGTGTGGCAGGAACGGACTCGGAGCTCCGCTCCACGTGACACTCAGCGCTTCGCGAGCGCGCGTGCAGGCGACGAAGAGGAGGCAACGTTCCCGGAGCAGGTCGGCGTCGTGCTGCAGTGGGTCCGCCTCGCGCGGGGTGACCTCCCGGGCGAACGGGACGGCGCCCTCGTCGACGCCGAGGACGGACACCGCCCGGAACTCCAGCCCCTTCATCGCGTGCATCGTCGCCAGCCGTACCCCCTCGGCACCCTGGGGGGTCTGTCCCTTGACCCGCAGCACCGGGACACCGGCGGCCCTCAGTTTCTTCTCGGCCGCGTCCAGGGAGAGGTTGAAGCGTGCGCACACACCGATCTCGTGCGGTGCGAGGCCCTTGTCGAGCAGCGCCCGGACCCGGTCCACCAGGGCCTCGGTCTCCTCCTGCCGGGTCGCGTACCCCTGCGCCTGGGGGCGGCGCCCGCGGAGCAGGGAGCGGTACCCGGCCAGCGAGTCCGTCCCCTCACCTTCGAGCGCTTCGACGGTGACGGGTGCGAGGAGCCGCGCCGACCAGGCGAGGATCTCCTCGGTGGAGCGGTAGTTGACGCGCAACCGGAAGCTGCGGCCGGCCGTGGCGATGCCCAGGGAGCCGAGCGACACCCGTGAGTCGTAGATCCGCTGGTGCGGGTCGCCGGTGACGAACAGGTCGTCGGGGCCGGGGGACACGGCGGCGCGCAGCACGCGCCACTGGGCGGGGTGCAGGTCCTGTGCCTCGTCGACGACGACATGGGCGTAGGGAGCCGGTTCCTCGGCGAGGAGTTCCGCCGCGCGGGCGCAGACCCTCAGGTGTGTGGTCTCGCCGCGGTCGCGCAGGAACCGCTCGAACCGCTCCACGCCGCTCCACACCTCCCGGCGGCGCGTGGGACCGAGACCGGTGCCGCGGCCCCGGCGGCTCGCACCGAGGTAGGCGTCGAGGTCGCGCAGGTCCTGGCCGAGCACGACGTGCCGGTACTCCTGGGCCAGGAACCGGTCGGTGAAGGGCAGACCGAGCTGCTTGACGGCCTTCTCCCACAACTGCCGCTGTTCCCGGTCCCCGATCGGCTTGGGCGCGGCCGCCGACTTCGCGCGCACGACGCCGTTCGCGTAGGCGTCGACCGTCGTCACGTCGACCCGCGCCAGCAGCTTCTCGTCCTCGTCGAGGAGCAGGCCGAGCATCTCGTGCAGTCCGGCGGCGAGCGCGTTCGTGTACGTGGTGAGCAGGACGCGGCCGTCGTCGGAACGGCCGAGCAGGTGCTTGACCCGGTGCAGGGCGGCCACCGTCTTGCCCGTCCCGGGGCCGCCGGTGACCTGGACGGGACCCCCGTACGAGGTGCGGTGGGCAACGCGCCGCTGGGAGGGATGGAGGAAGACCCGCCAGGCCGCGAACGGCTTCTCCAGGACCTCCTCCAGCTCCTGCGGCCCGGTGACCAGGCGGATGCGTGCGGGAGTGTTGGCGATCACCGTGGCCAGGTCCTCGACCGGCTCGGCGGGCGCGTCGGCCGGTCGGCGGACGGCCACGACGTCCCGGTAGACCTCTTCCGGGCCGAAACCCTCGGCGAGGTACTGCAGCACCTCCAGCTGATCCTCCGGCAGGAGCGTGGAGAACGCTTCCAGTTGGGCCTTGTCGACCAGGGAGCGCGCGGCGCGCAGCACCTGGTCGTCGATGCCGAGCTCGCGCAGCGTGCCGTCGGAGACGTCCGCGAACAGCAGCCGGGGAGCCGTGCGTGCGGCCGTTTCGTACAGCGGTGTCAGCTCGTCCAGGGCGACGGCGTTGCGTACCTCCAGGGCCCGGGTCGCGGAGTTCGCGCTGTACAGGCGCTTCGCCGCCCAGGTGTAGGCGTCGTCGTGCGGCAGGACGTTGACCAGCAGGAACATGTCGCTGCCGTCATCGGGGGCGAGGACGACGCCCCGCCAGAAGTCGGTGATGCGTATGGTGCGCATCCGCGGGTCACGGGCGTTCTGGACGGACTCCAGGTGCAGTCCCTTGTCCGCGTTGAGTTCGGCGACGCTCATGGCCTGGAACTTCGCCATGGCCTTGCGCACTCCGGCTCGGACCGGCTTCTCCAGGGTGTCGTAGCCGTCCCAGAAGCTCTGGGCGAAGGCGAGCCGGGGCATGAGGGCACTTCCTTTCCGCCTGGCGGCGTTTCATGATCGGGGATGTGGGGCGTCAGCGGCCAGCCGTCCGGCGATCCCCCGGAGAGCCGACAGCAGCTGTGCCGGCGTGCGGGAGAGGTCGAGACCGTGCTGATACAGCCGTACTGCCTGTCCGTCCGGCCCTGCCGCCGTGCCGCGCACCTCGTGGAAGCGCTCGGGCTGCCGTCCGGCCGCGTACACCAGGTGCGCCTCGCGCAGACCGAGCACGGTGGCGTACGCGAGCGCCTGGTACAGGTCGGCGTTGAGGAGTCCGTCGGCCTTCTCGACCTTGTACTTGGCGTCGACGACGGCGAGCGGGGTGCGGCCGTCGCCGGTGCGGACGACGAGATCGGGGCGCATCCGCACGAGACCCGCGGTGTCGAGGTGGTGGAGGTCCTGGAGGCGTGCGGTCAGCCCGTGCTCCCGAAGGGCCTCGCGCAGGGCGACGGTGACGAAGTCCTCGAACAGCTTGTTCATGTCGAGCAGGAAGCCGTCCACGGCGAGCGGTTCGAACCCGGGGGCGGGGGCCCGGTGTTCCGGCGAGGAGCCGCGCAGGACGGCCTCGGCGAGCCGGAGTGCGGGCTGGTAGCGGGAGTTGAGGCGCGACGGCTGCCAACGCGGCAGCTCCTGCCCCCGTACCAGCGGCAGGGCGTCGGCGAGACGGACGCGCTGATGGGCCAGGCGCCGCCGGACGGGACCGGGAACACCGGGCAGCCGCAGCAACCGCTCGGCGGCGGCGTGCAGGATGCGGTTCTCGGCGGTGTCGGCGGTGTACGCGTCGTAGGAGATCTCCACGGGCGGGGTGCGGCCGAAGTGCCGCCGGATCTGCTCGGCCTCGCGCAGCCGCCCGCGCACGACCAGCGCGGACTCCTCCACCTCCCGGTAGCCCTGGAGGACCCCCCGCCGCAGCGCCGCGTCGATCTGCCGCTCCACGGCGTGCGCGAGCGCGGGGACGACATCGTCGTACGCGCCGGTGTCGACGGTGCCCTCCCGGCTGTCGCGCCAGGCGCGTGCGGGATCGAGGCTGAACCCGAGCAGGAAGAACAGCCGGCTCACCGGGGTCTTGGGTGTGATCCGTATGACCGGACCGCCGGGCGTGCTGCGCACGGCGCCGACCCGGCTGCCCGCCCGCAGCAACCAGTGCCCGTCCCGGCCGGGGTCCGGGGCCGCGCTCTCCAGGATGCCGGAGGCGGCAAGGGTCCGCCCGGCCGCGGCGTCCAGCGGGACGGAGACGGCAGGCCCGTACTCGCGCAGCGCCACCTCGGGCACGGACACGGGCACGGTCACGGTCACGGAAGCTGCTCGCGCAGCGCGTCGAGGCCGTAGCGGGCGGCGACGTCGATTCCTTCGCCGTAGTGGTGCTCCTCGAGCAGCGGCAGGATCTTCGTGCGCCAGGTCCGTTCGAGACCGCCGTCGCGGTAGGCACCCGGCTTCATCAGATACGAAGGTCCGACGGCGAAGTCGGCGTCGTCCATACGGGCGTTGAGGGCGTCGAGGAGACGGGCGGGCTCCAAGTCCCTGCCCTTGCGCTTCAGCCAGCGTGCGAGCAGTCCTGCGGTCGGCTCGGTGCGCGGGGACAGCTCCACGAACGCGAAACGGCGCCGCATCGCCGCGTCGACCAGCGCGATCGACCGGTCGGCGGTGTTCATCGTGCCGATCACGAAGAGGTTGGGCGGCAGTGGGAAGTCGTCTCCGGAGTAGGTGAGACGGACGGACCGGTCCCGGTACTCCAGGAGGAAGTACAGCTCGCCGAACACCTTGCCAGGTTGGCACGATTGATCTCGTCGATGATCAGGAAGTGCGGGACGTGCCGGTTGCCCTCGCGGGAGGCGAGATCGGCGAGCTCCCGCAGCGTACCCGCCGTCAGCCGGAACGCCACCTCCCTCGTCTCCGGGTCCTCCGCGGGCCGGAACCCCTCGAAGAAGTCCTCGTAGGCGTACGACGGGTGGAACTGCACGATCTTGACCTGCTCCGGGCCGCCGCCGAAGTACTCGGCCAGCTTCATCGCCAGGTACGTCTTGCCCGTGCCCGGCGGGCCGTAGAGCACCATCTGCTTCTCGTCGAGGAGGAGTTCGCGCATCTCCTCCAGCCAGGCCCGGTCGTGGACGAGGAGGTCGGCGGCGAGTGCTTCGGTGATGTCCGGCAGGGTCAGCTCCCGTTGCGCCGGCCGTTCCGCGGCGGGGCGGTCGCCGGTGCCGTCGGCCGCCGTCGGGTCCACAGGCCCCGTACGCCCGGTGAGCCCGTTCAGTGCGTCCAGGACACCGGTCAGATCGACCACGTCGTGCTGCACGGACAGTTTCTGCTGCACCTCCTCCGGCAGCTCCTCGTACGCGTGGCTGTCCGCCTGCCAGGCGACGGTCCGGCGCAGATTGGACAGCCCGCCCGGCGACGCGTTCTGCACGGCCTCCCCGGTGATCTGCCCGACGTGCAGTCGGCCGTCGCCGATGGTGGCCACCGTGTCGCCGACGCGCATCTGCGTCAGGAAGGCGTGCAACTCGTCGACCAGGCCATGCTTCTGGTGGTACGAGGCCGCCCCCTCGTACCCCTCCTCGACGAAGCGGCGCAGCGCGCTCTTGGTCGGATCGGCCTCCTCCAAAGGCGGCAGGTGCGCGCCCGCGAGCGAGACGAACCCCTCCTCCAGCCACAGCCGCCGCACCAGGTTGTGCCCCGAGACGTTGGACCCGCGCACCAGCCACGCCTTGCGCGGGGCGCGCCAGCCGGTGGACAGGTAGTCGCCGAGCGGGTGGCCCTCGACGGTGCGCCAGGACTCCGGGCCGGAGGCGTCGTAGCCGTACACCAACGCGGCGGCGGCCGAGGAGGAGTTGCACTCGATGTCCCGGGCCACCATCCAGCGCGGCGGTGTCTGCGGCCGGTCCGGATCGACGAGCGCCCCGCTCGCGCGCAGCTCCGCGCGGAACCGGCGTGCGTGGTCGCCGAGCCCGGGCCACGCCTCGGCGGCGACCGTCGAGCCTGCCTGGAGGAGGAACTTGTACGTGCCGTTGCCGCCGAACTCGGTGAGCAGGTGCCCACGCGCCTCACCGCTGTTTTGGGAGAGCTTGATGCGGAACTCGGGAGTGCCGGGGAGGAGATCGGGCTGCGGCATGGGTGGCCCTCCGGGTGGGGCGAGGTCTGCAGAGCATCGCACACCTTACCTGTTGACGTTGTCAATCGCTTCATGCCTATAGATGAAAAGATTCGATCAACATGTTGACGATGTAAACGAGTTGACTCTATGTTGTGAATGTATCCGGTCGGCTCTTTCGGGCGGAACTGGCGCTTGGTCGTCGAAGTGGGGGCGCTATGGGTGGGAAGCCGATGACTGAAGCCGAGCGGCACGTGATCGAGGCGGAGTTGCCCTCCGTCATCGAAAGGCTCAAGCGCTGCGCGTCTCGTGCGGGAGTCGTCAGTCAACGGGCCTTCGTCCTGGAAGCGGAGAGGCTCGGACTCACGACCGACGAGCAGCAGCGAAGGCTCCGCAACGGGCTCGCCACTGTCGGCCTCCGTGTGAGGCCCTCGCGCCGGGGGCGGGCGGACCACCGCCCCGTGTCCGCCTCTGGCCTCGAGACGCGTGCTGCGGTCCCGTCGGCGAGGGTGTCTGCCCCGCCGATCGCCCCTGAACCCGGGCCTGTTGTCGCCGGAGCAGCCGAACGCCTGGCCCAGGCCCGGCGGATGATGGCCCGTTACGCCGACGCCGACGGCGCCGTCGGCAAGCTCGCCCACGACGGTGTGGTGCGGCTCCACGGGCTCGGCCCTGCCGAAGCGCGTGAGCTGACCGCCGACTTCCCGATCACCCGTCCCCGCCCGCTCGGCGCGTCCGTCCGGACGGTGACAAGCACTCCGAGCCTGCCCGCGGTGTCCGAGTCTCCGGCGTCGAGCACCGCATCTTCGAAGTCGCCGGTCGGCAAGAAGCGCGCCCGTTCCCCGCTCTCCGCTGTGGACGACGGGCTGTCCGGCGCCGTCCGCGCGGCGCGGGCCGTGATGGAGGAGGACCGGTGGCGCCGGAACCCGGGCAAGGTGGTGCTCAAGGCGGAAGAGGAAGTGGGGCTGGCCGTTCTTCTCCGGGGCGGTGCCGACCGCCTCGGCCGCGATGTCCCGGCGGAGGAGATCGCGGCGCTGCCCCGGGACAGCGAGCGGTGGCGCGCTTACGAGTGCCTCGTCCGGCACAACCAGCGGCTCGTGTGGAAGATCGCGCTGGGCTACCAAGAGCGCGGACTGGACATCGAGGACCTCGTCCAGCACGGAACGATCGGACTGCTGCGCGCAGTTCGCAGGTTCGACGCCACCAAGGGCTACAAGCTGTCGACCTACGCGACGTGGTGGATCAAGCAGGCCATCACCCGGGCCATCGCCGACGAGGGCACCCTGATCAGGCTTCCCGCACACATCCACGAGAAGGTCAGCAAGGTCGCTGTGGCCGAGCGCAAGCTCCTGGGCGAAGGCCGCCCCAGGACCATCGACAACGTGGCCTACGCGACCGGTCTCACCTTCGCCGAAGTGGAAAAGGTGCGCAAGATCAGCAGGCCCACCGACTCCCTGGACCGGATCATCGGCGACGACATCGCACTCGGTGACCTGATCATCGGGCCGAGTCGGCTGCCCGGACCTCCCGTCGTGCTGATCCGCAAGGAGCTTCAGGCGCGCCTGCGGCACGTCCTGGAGCACCTTTCCGAGCGTGAGCGGTACGTCCTTGTCCGGCGCACCGGTCTCGACGGTGACGAGCCGGACACGTTGGAGGGCATCGGCGCCGTCTTCGGCGTCACCCGCGAGCGCATCCGCCAGATCGAACCTAAGGCCAGGGCGAAGTTCCGTGGCCAGCTGATTCGTCACGGGATGATCCCGTCGCACCTCTGAACCGACCGCGTCTCACGGCGAGCTCGCCGCTGTTACCTTTCCACGCTCCCACCCGATCCGAAGGAACCCGCACATGGACCCGCGCCAGGAGCTGGTCGACTACCTCACCCGCCAGCTCGTCGGTCCGGCCGGCGGTGACGACGAGGTGCTCGACGCACCGCCCGACCGGCAGTACCTGATGGGAACGCTCTACCCGCAACAGGCGGACCTCCAGCGCCAACTCGCCCACGCGGGCGACGACCCGGAGGGACCCGGGGCCGAGCAGGACGCTCCCGACGTGGACCCGGCCCCCGACCCGGTGCCCGAGACCAACAGCTGGCTGCCCGCTTCCCTCGGTATCAGCTTCTACACCGACGCCGCCCACATCGAGGTGAGCTGCGCCGCCGCTCACTACGAGACGCAGAGGAACGAACCCGGCCGCGGGCGGCGCTGGCAGCGCGTCCCCCTCCCGTCCGAGACTTACACGATCGGCCTCGACCGAGAGAAGGTACCCGTTCTCGACGGCCGCGCGAAGATCCAACTGACCCGCCGCTCCTACGGCGACGGCACGCTCATCACTGTGGCCCTGGTCAACGAAGCGCACCACGACGGCTCCGACGGCAAGGCGCCGAGCTGGGACGACATGCTGTTCCAGTGCCGGCTCACCGTCCGCCCCGCCGACGGTGCCGTGCTGCCCTACCCCAGCGTCCGGCTCGCCAGCCGCGACCCCGAGGAACGCGAACTGCGCCTGCAGTACCGGCACGTCGTCACCCATGCCGTCGGCCACGGCTGCGCCGTCCACGAGGACCGCGGTGAGGACGGCGGCGTCGAACTCCTCGCCTGTGAAGTCCTGCCGCGCGCCGAAGTCCCCGCCGTCCGGGCCGGTGGCCCGCTCGACGCCCCCGTGCTCACCATCTCCCACTTGGCCGACCCAGCCGTCAGCAGTGATCAACTCCGCGAGGAGCTCGCCGAGTTCGCCGCCTCGTACCACGCCTGGTATGTGGGCCAGCGGTCCGTCGAGGTGCCGCCGTGGGGGAGGGAGGCGGCAGACCGGATCCTCGACCGTATCCGCCAGGCCGTCATCCGCATCGAAGCGGGCGTACGCACCCTCTGCGACCCGGATCGCCCCGAACTCCTCGCTGCCTTCCGCATCGCCCAGCGCTCCATGCTGCTGCAGATGCGGCACTCCGCCCCCGACCAGGCAGGTCAGCGCCGCCACCGCTCGGACCCCGTGGCCCTCGATCCGTCCGTCGACCCGGAGGCCACCTGGCGCCCCTTCCAGCTGGCCTTCTTCCTCCTCGCCCTCGACGGCGTCGCCGACCCCGGCCACCGCGACCGCGGGACCACCGACCTGATCTGGTTCCCAACCGGCGGCGGCAAGACCGAGGCGTACCTGCTCCTCGCCGCCTTCGCCATCGCCCTGCGTCGGATCCGCGACGAAGGCGACGGAACCGCCGTGCTCAGCCGCTACACCCTCAGTCTGCTCACCACCCAGCAGTTCCAGCGCGCCGCCACAACGATCTGCGCCCTGGAGCACCTCCGCCGCACCGAACCCGGACTCGGTCTCGGCGACCGACCGATCACCATCGGCCTGTGGGTGGGGGAGAGCACCACTCCCAACAGCTTCCAGGCGGCCAAGGACGCCTTCGAGGAGCAGCGCGAGGCCAGCCACCCCGAGGACGTCTTCATCCTCGACCGCTGCCCCTGGTGCGGCACCCGCATCCTGCCGGCGACCCGGTCCAGCGTCCGCTCCGACTACGGAGTCCGCGCCGACACGGACGACTTCGCCTTCCACTGCACCCGTGACGAGTGCGCCTTCCACGACGTCCTGCCCGTCGCCGTCATCGACCAGCACCTCTACCGGGACCCGCCCACCTTCGTCCTCGGCACCGTCGACAAGTTCGCCCGGCTCGCCTGGGAACGCGACTCCGGCCGGCTCTTCGGCGCCGGCAACCCGCCCCCGTCCCTGATCATCCAGGACGAGCTGCACCTGCTCACCGGCCCGCTGGGCACCACGGTCGGCCTCTACGAAGCCGCAATCTTGGAACTGTGCACCGGCCCGGACGGCCGCCCGCCCAAGATTGTCGCGGCCACGGCCACCATCCGGCGCTCTGCCGAACAGGTCCGCGCCCTGCACCACCAGGACGTCCAGCTCTTCCCGCCGTCCGGACTCGACGCCCGCGACAGCTACTTCGCCGTCCCCGACACCGGCCGCCCCGGCCGTCTCTATCTCGGCGTCATGGCACAGGGCCACACCGCGGGTCGTGGTGCCGTCGCCACCACGGCGGCCATGCTCCAGGGCGTCCACCAGCTCGCCGAGGAGCACCGCGACGACTACTGGACACTCGTCGCCTACCACCACAGCCTGCGCGAACTCGGCCGCACCGTCACCGCGGCGGGCGACGACATCCCCGCCCAGCTCCGGGGACTGGACGAGGGGGCCGGCGTCCGCACGCTCGGTGGCGGCGACGTACAGCAACTGGACAGCACCGTGCCGCGCGCCGAGCAGCCCATTCTCCTCGACCACCTCGAAAAGCCCTGGACAGACCCCCGGTCGGTGGCCTTCCTACCGTGCACCAACATGCTCTCCGTCGGCGTCGACGTGAAGCGGCTCGCCTACATGCTCATGCAGGGCCAGCCCAAGACCACCGCCGAGTACATCCAGGCCACCAGCCGCGTCGGCCGCCACCGGGTGCCCGGGCTCGTCGTCACCTACTTCAACGCCACCCGCCCGCGCGACCGGTCCCACTACGAGACCTTCAACGACTACCACCGGGCCCTCTACCGGTATGTCGAACCCGCCAGCATCACCCCGTGGTCCCTGCCCGCCCGCCGCCGCGCCCTGCACGCCGCGCTCGTCGTTCTTGTGCGCCACCGAGTCGGCCTGGCCGCCGAGAACCAGGCCGGACGGATCACCCGCCACAAGGAAGAGGCCGGACGGATCGCCGACGCCCTCGCCGGGCGCGCCGCGATCGCAGAGCGCGGCGCCACGGGAGCCGACGCCGACGCCGTACGCGCCGAGGTCCGCACGGAACTCGGCTACCTCCTGGACGTCTGGTACCGGCAGGCCGAGACGGCCGCGGCCGAGGGCAAGGACCTCCACTACCGCAGCCAGGGCAAGGGCCAGTACAACCTGCTCAAGGCCTTCGAGCAGCGCTACGGGCTGTGGGAGACCCTCAATTCCATGCGCAGCGTCGACCGCGAGTGCCAGATCACCGTGACGGGAGCAGGAAAGTGACGCGCAAACTCCGGGTCCGCCAGGCGCAGACCGTGCTGCCGTTCGGCGTCGGCGCCGTCCTCGACGTCCAGGGCGAGTCCTTCGTCGCCGCAGGCATCGAGAACTGGCCGGATCTCAAGACCCCCATCGCCTCCGAGCGGCTCGCCGCCCGCCTCGGCGTCAAGGGCTTCTTCGCCGCGCCCCACACCCTCAACGACCTCTACGACCGGCCCGACCGCCCCGGCGTCCCCTACGTCCGCTTCCCCGGCTGGCTGTTCTGCGGCTCCTGCCGTGCCATGGTCCGCTTCCTGCGCGAGCACGAGAAGCCCGGCGAGCCGCCCGTCTGCACGTCCTGCGCCGCCGCACCACGCCTCACCCCCATGCGGTTCGTCCGCATCTGTGCGGACGGGCACCTCGACGACGTCGACTGGTGGTACTGGGCCCACTCCAAGCTCGCGCCCGAACTGCGGACCTCCTGCTCCGAGGCGGAGCACGCCTGGAAGGCGGGCCGGCTCAGCTTCCGCGTCGCCGACCGCGCCTCCGGACTCGAAGCGCTCTCGGTGCGCTGCGGAGCGACCCGGCAGGACGGCAAGCCGTGCGGCGCCGAGCGCGACCTGCTCGACATCCTCGGCCCCCAGGGCGGACGCTGCGCGGGCCGCAATCCCTGGCAGCGACCGAACGGGAAGGCCACCTGCGGCCAGCAGGTCCACATCGTGCAGCGCACCGCCGGCAACGTCTACTACCCGGCCGTGTACTCAGCCCTCGACATCCCCCGGTCCGCCGAGCCCCCGCGGGCGCAGCAGGACGCGGCGGAGGCCGTCCTCGGCCACGACTACTGGACGATCCTGCTCGACGCGGTCGGTACGCCCCGGGCCGAGACCTTCCGCAACCTGATCAAGGAGGACACAGAGGCTCCCGACAGCCTCATCGACCAGCTCGTCGCGGAGGCCACGGGGTCCCCTGCCGCGCCGCCGCCCACCGACCGGCCGGAGGCCGAGAAGGTCGACCTGAGCCGTGACGAGTGGTACGCCTTCGACGCCGTCGAACTCCCGGAGGCCACGAAGGAGTTCACAATCCGCCGCGGTGGACTCGGCCTCGACGGTGAGACCGAGGAGCCCTGGGCCACTCTCGACGTGCACGTCGACGGCGTCGTCCTCGCCGACCGCCTCCGCGAGGTGCGGGCACTGACCGGGTTCCGCCGCCACTCCCCGGGCGGCACTCTCGTACCCGCCGACACCAGCGGGCGCCTGCGCTGGCTGCCCGCGACCGAGGTCTACGGCGAGGGCATCGTCCTCACCCTTGACGAACAGCGCCTGACTGCCTGGGAGGACGACTCTTGCGTCCAGGCCCACGTCCACGGTGTCCGTACCGACCTCGACGGCTCGTTCCGCGCAGACCAGCTCGCCGAGACCGCCGGGAGCGAACTCTCCCCCCGCTTCCTCCTCCTGCACACCCTCGCCCACCTGCTCATCCGCCAGCTCTCCTTCGACTCCGGCTACACCACCGCCAGCCTGCGCGAGCGCGTGTACGGCCGTCCCGAGTACGGCCAGCGCGGCCTGCTGATCTACACGGCCGCCGACGACGCGGAAGGCACCCTCGGCGGCCTGGTCCGGCAGGGCGAGGCCCCGCACTTCGCCGAGACGCTCGTCCGGATGCTGGAGGCGGCCGCCTGGTGCTCGGCCGACCCGCTGTGCGCCGAGCACACCGGCCAGGGCTTCGGCAACCTCAACCGGGCCGCCTGCCACGCCTGCACCCTGCTGCCTGAGACGAGCTGCCAGACCGGCAACACCCTCCTCGACCGCGCCCTGGTCGTCGGATCCGCCCGGGTCCCCGGCTACTTCACCGATGTCCTCACCGCCAGCCGCGAGTACGCGGCCGCCACCGCCCTGGGACGACGCCCATGACTCCTGTGAACGCACCGGTTCTCCACCCCGACCTCACCCCGGCCCAGCGCGGCTGCCTGGACGACCTGCCGCTGACCGGCCATCACGTCGTCAGCGGCCCGCCCGGCAGCGGCAAGAGCCTGCTCGCCGCGCACCGCGCCGTTCACCTCGCCCTCACCGGCCGCCCCACCCTGCTGCTGTCCCGCTCCAACCTCCTGCGCCAGCTCCTGCACGGCACGCTCGAAGGCCTCACGGTGCCCGGCGCGCCCGTCGAGGCCGCCACGGTCCATGGCTGGGTCATTCGCCGCTTCGGCCGTGACGCACCGCGCACCGAGGACGGCTGGTTCGACTGGACGGCCCTCACCCACCAGGCCGCCGCCCCCCTCGGAGGGAACGCCGACGCCAGACCCCACCTCGTTGTCGATGAGGGGCAGGACGTGCCGCCGGGCTTCTACCGGATGGTCCGCCTCGCTTCCGCTTCCGTCACGGTGTTCGCCGACGAGTGCCAGCGCCTCACCGAGACGAACTCCACCCTCACCGAGATCACTGACGCCCTCGGCCGCGCCGCGGGCCGGGTCGAGATCGCCGGCAACCACCGCAACACCCGCGAGATCGCCTCCCTCGCCGAACACTTCCGCACCGGCGGCCCCGGCCCAGAGATGCCCGTGCGCAGCGGCACCCTGCCCGTGATCCGCCACTACTCCGGCAACCAGGACCTCGCCGAGGACATCACCACCATGGCGGCCCGGCAGCCGAAGCACCGCATCGGCGTCATCGTCAGCTCCCTGCGCACCGCGGCCGACCTGATGCGGCGCCTGGAACGGGCCGGCCTCGCCCACGAACCCCAGCTCTACAGCTCGGCGGCCTCCGCCGGCCGCTACCGTGACCTGGACCTCGCTCGCCCCGGCGTCGTCCTCGTCCACCGGGCCAGTGCCAAGGGCCTCGACTTCGACACCGTCGTCATCGCCGACACCGAGACCGACTCCGACACGGACCCCACGGCCGCGGCCCTCCGCATGGCCTACTACGTCATGATCACCCGAGCCCGTGAGCGGCTGGTCCTGGGCTGGCAGGGCAGCCGGTTGCCGCGCCACCTGGAGGGATTGCATGGGTGGGCGCAGACGCGTTGATGGCGCGACTGCGGCCACGAGCGTGCGATGACCGTCCGCGACCGATGATCCGAGCGAGTGCTCGGCCCCCGGCCCACGGTCGTGGGTATTTTCGTCCGCCCCGATCGACTGGTCGAGGAAGTGACGGATCGCATTTCGGAATTGATGTATTCACCCGCACCGCCGACGTCTGCTTCAGACGTGACCCCATACCGACGCCCTCGAGGCGCTCGCTATCCGAGAGGACAAGAACTTCGATGGCCAAGACCGACGACGCCAAGAACCTGCTCCAGCAGGTTCTCGATAAGGCGTTGCTCACCCAGCAGCCGCTGGCGAAGAGAAACGTCGAGCGCCTGCGGCGAGTCCGTCCCGGTGACACTCCACAGGAGTTGATCCGCCGGTTGGACCGTTACTACCTTGCCGGCGTCACCGCTTCCGGAGGAGCGTCCGGCGCGGCTGGGATCGTGCCCGGCGCCGGGATCCCGACGGCTCTGGCCGATGTCATGCTCTTCACCGAAGCGTCAGTGCTTTACACGCTGTCGCTGGCCGAGGTTCATGGCATGCATCCGGAGGACCTCGAGCGCCGCAGGCTCCTGGTCCTGACCGTCCTCCTCGGCGACGGAGCGGTGAGGGCTCTGGACAAAGCCGTCGGACGCACCGGTCCCTATTGGGCACGGCGCATCGTCGGTGCGATCCCCATGAGCGCGATCAACCGGGCCAACAAGGTGCTGGGCCCGCGGTTCATCACCAAGTACGGGACCAAGCAAGGGGTCCTGGTCCTGAGTAAGCAGGTGCCACTCGGTGTCGGTGCCGCGCTCGGCGCCGGCGGCAACCACGTCTTCGGGCGACTGACGATCAAGTCCGCACGTACCATCTTCGGACAGCCCCCATCGAGTTGGGCCGACGATGATCGTGGGGACGAGGTGCCCTTCGGTCCTGGCTCGGCGAATTCGACTCCGTGACCTTGGTTTCCGGACGGACGGATCAGGAGGACTCCCGGCGCGCCGCGATGAGAGAACTGGTCAGGACGTTCCGGACATGAAGATCCGCGGGCTCCTTGAGTCTTGTTTCGCACGGCATTCGTCTCACGCGTCCACCGGAGGATTCGAAGTTGAGGCAGATCGACACCCGTCTCATCCAGACCGCGGTCATCGGGGGCCGCGACTCGGACCAGCCGGTGATCCTTCCTGAACAGCCGCACAATCTCGATGAGTTCCTCCGCCAGTTCGGGAGGGACGACTTCTGGTGCGGCACGCTTCTCGGCGGCTGCGGAGAACCGCTGCGGCCCAAGCGGTATGTGACGAAGGTCTGCCACTTCGCCCACGAACCCGACCCCGGCCGTGGGGAATGCCACCGGACCACCCACAGCGCGGACGGCGCCGACCACTTGTTCATCAAGGCCCATGTCACTCGCTGGCTGGCCGCGCAGGGGCATGCGGCTCAGGGCGAGTTGCGCAGCTTCGGGCATTGCCAGGGTGACGCCGTGGACTTCTGGCTGCGTCCCACGAAAACGCACCTCCGGTTCGAGCTCCACCCGGAGGACTACCGGAGCTGGCGCAAGGCGGCGGACAGCCTGGGCGCGAAGGAAGGCCGTATCGAGTGGGTCTTCGGCCGGGACGACGCGCTTGCACGCGACATGGTGGCGCGCCGGGGGTACGCGCTGCTCGTACGGTGCGAGACCGAGGGCAATGACCGTCATGTGTTCATCGGCACCGTGACCGACGGGAAGAAGACGGGCTGGGACCCCCTGGAACACTGTCGGATGACCGACAGCGGCCTCGTCACGCCCGAACTCGAGGAGCTGCGAGCCAAGGGAGCGGTCCGCGACGACGGCATCGGCTGCGAGCCGCTTCCCAGCAGTGTGTCCCTTCCCAGCGGACAGGTCGTGTTCGCGGTGGACACAGAAGCTGCACCCCTGTCCTCGTCGCCGTTGGACGTGCCGGGCAGGCGCCTGATTCCCGGCTTCGTCAAGCCGACGGGAAGCCGCATCGTCCGGGCCTGTCTGTCCCTGCCCGAGACGGTGCAGGCTCCCACGGACCAGTACGTCTACCGTCTCGTGGGCTCGGTCCGGCTGCTGGTCACGGACGTCGTCGAGGGAAACGGTTCCTCGTGGGCGGTCCGGGCCGACACCCTGATGCCGCTCAACGGCCTGGAGGCGGAGCGCACCGGACTGTGGCGTCCCAGCGTCGCGCTCGACGCGAGGCACGTCCCGGCGCCTCGTGCCTCCCGCGTTCGCGAGCGGACCCCGCTTACCGAACCCGTGCCCAGCGTGCCGGAAGCGCCGGAAACCACATCGGGGCAGACAGCCGACGTGCTCAGGAAAGTGCTGGAGGAGGTCGCGGCGAAGGGCGCCACGATCACGTGGAGCGAGCTGACCGTGCGCACCGGAATGCCGCTGTATGACCTGCCGAACCCCAAGCGCCGGGATCTGCTGGTCGAGGTGGACAAGCCGCGGGTCCCTGACCGCCCGTTGCTGAGCGTCCTGGTCGTCACTCACTTGGGCAGGCCCCTTCATTACCTGGACCAGGTGCTGCGCGGACTCGGGGCCGCCGAGCCGGCTTCGGAGTTCGCTCTGCAGCAGTGGGCGGCAGCCGAGACCAGGAAGACGCACGAGGCGTACGGGAGCCGGCCGACACGCGTGCCGACCGCTCCGCCGTCCGGCACGAACCGGTCGGCCGCCAAGGAGCAGGCACCCTTCGAGAGCGACCTGCGTCAGGCACGCCAAAAGCGTGCGGAGATACGGGAAAAGCTGGAAGAGGCGGCGAAGACCCGAGCCCGGACGAAGGGGGCGCGCGTCCAGCGCCTGTCACAGGCGATTCAACAAGGGCAGGCACATTTCCAGCGGTACGAAGAGGTCTGCTCCCGCAAGCGGGCTCTCCGCGCCTGGCTGGGGGAGGGCGACCGCGTCCTGGACCTCCTCGACCGTCTGATCGGCCGCCCCATCACCGTCACCTACGCCAAGACGGAGCCTCGGACCGTTTCTCCCGAACCGAAGCCGGTCAAGGTCCTCGAACCGAAGCCGGCCGAGAACAAGGATCCGCTCCTCAGGAAGATTTGTCGCCTGCTCGGTGAACTGAGTCAGACCCATAGAAATCGGCCCACCCAGGACCTGGTGCGGCTGCTTGAGGAGATCGAGAAGCATTGCGTTCAGTTCGCCCAGCCACTGCCGGTCGCGCAGGCCAAGCAGCTCAGGCGGTGGCGACGCGTACTGGAGAACCGGGTGTCCGCCGAGCGCTCCGCCCGGGCCGCGGCCGCCTCGCGGAACGCGTCGTCGGGAGCAGGCCGCACCGCCGAGCCACCGCAGGACGACCGCCTGCCGGCCGAGAGGATCGGCAAGTCGGCCATCACGGTCCGCGGCATCCTCGAGGAACTGGCCCGCGCTGACGGCACTCCCTTGAGCTGGGGCGACCTCCGTCTCAGGGCAGGTGGGCAGTTTCCGTTCCTGCACCCCGACGACCAGGTCGCGTTGCTCGTCGCGGTGGACCGGGACACACCGGTCGACGAGCCGCTCCTGTCCACGCTGGTCGATCATTCCGTCGCCGCCCCGCACCGGCTCTATCGTCAGGTGCGCCTCGGCCTCGGCCGGGAGCCGGTCCCTGACACGGAGCTTGAGGCTCATCGGGCCATGGAGGCCCTGCGGTTGCGGCAGATCTGGCGTTACCGGCGGTGAGCGGGTCGGGGTTCCGGCGTTCGTGACGGGGTGGTGCGAAGCGGTGTGCGTCACCCGTCGGCTGAAGGGGTCGCACGGGGCGCAGACGCGGTGACGACGCGACGGAAGGTGCAGGCGTGCGAGGAAGCCGGCCTGGTTCCGGGACGGTCCGATGTGGATCGAGTGACACTCGGGTGCTGTGATTCGGCTATACGGTTCTGCTGGGACGTCAGTTGTGGGCTGACGTGGGGATGAGTCAGGGGGGACGATGATCGACTACCGCAAGAAGGCAGCCGTTCCGGTGTGGACGCTGGCGACAGGTGACGTCCAGGTGCCGGCGGTGGCCGGGGGTGGGCCGATGACGGCTGAGCGTCTGGCCGAACTGCGCGGTGCGCTGGCCGCGTTGGCCGACCGGCCGATCGCCACGCTCGAGGTGCATCCGCTGCCGGACAAGCTCGACCGCGGCCGGGGCATCTCGCTCGATGCCGCGAGTCCGCTGGCACAGCACCTGTCGCAGCTGATCACACAGTCGGCGCGCGGTTCCGCCGCGGCGGCCAAGGCGACGGCTGCCGGCGAGGGGCTGTACCGCATGGTGGTTCCGGCGAAGGTCGCCAAGCAGTTGGGGCAGGGCATTGTTCGCCCCATGGTGCCGAAGGGGGCGACCGGTTGCTTCTACGGCACCTTCGTGAATTCGACGACGGGCAAGATCGTCGCCAACCCGACGTTCGTGCGGGTCGAAGGAGCGGCAGCGGCGGGCACGGTCGGCGGGGCCGGTGCGACCGCCGGTGCCGCGGCCGCCGGGGGCACGCTGCTCACCGTGGCCGCTCCGCTCGTGCTCATGGCCGTGGCGGTCGGGGTGAGCGCGCATGCCGACGCCAAGCGGCAGGAGGCCATCGCGCACATCACGGAACTGCTGGAGCAGCTTCAGGCGGACAAGCTCGACGACGAGCACAGCGCGCTCAACGGCTGCCGTCCCGCCATCGACAAGGCCACGGCCATCCTGCTCGACCAGGGCAAGCTCGGTGTCTCGCTGGGACTCGACTCGGCGGTGCACGCCATCGACACGGCACTGAGCAAGGCTGACATCCGCCTGGCCCGGTGGACGAGCGCGCTCGACCGGCTTCCCGACGGTGAGCCCGTCGAGATCGGCACGTTGACCGAGTCGTTCCCCGGTGTGGACGAACAGGGTGGCACGTTCCGCACCTACCTCGAACTGGCAGCCCTGGCCATCGCGTTGAAGCGGCGTGTCAACGTCCTCCAGGCGGTCGAGCAGGCCCAGAGCGAGCCCGACAACCTGTTCGAGAACTTCACCCGCGCGCTGAGGAGCGACGAGCAGCGCCTCGACGAGCTGGAGAAGGGCCTTGCCGGTGTCCTGCTGCGCCTGTCGGCGTTGGAGCTGGCCCGCCCGAAGAGTGTGCGTCCCGTCCTGACGACCGGTGAGGTCGACCGGCTGATGCGCACGGCGTACCAGCTCCGTGGGCTGGGCGACGGCGTCGCGGTCAACGGCCGCCCGACGGATGTGGCGATCGAGATCGCCCGCGAAAGGGACGGCTCGGTGGTCGTTTTCCCCGCGTTGCCCGCGGAGGCGTAGGCGCGCGGGCTTCCGCTCTCCTCGGTCGACACCCTCACCCGTCGGCCGGTGTCGTCAGCACCGCCCGGACGGTCTTGCCGCCGGGCGGGTGGGGGACGCAGTCCCAGTGGTCGGCGAGGGCGGTGACGAGTGCCAGGCCGCGCCCGCCGAGGGGGAGCGCGCCGGGCCCGTCCTCCGCCGGGGCCGGCCACGGCCACAGGTCCCCGCGGGCGTCCGTGACCTCGACGCGCAGACGGCCGGCCGCCGGGTCGAGGGCGAGGGTGAGCCGGAAGCAGCGGCCGGGCACGCGGCCGTGCAGGACGGCGTTGGCGGCGAGTTCCGCGACGACGAGTTCGGCACGTTCCGTGAGGTCCTGCGAGGCGCCCCGGGAGCGCAGTTCGGTCACGGCGAGGAGCCGGGCGAGACGGGCGCCGCGCCGCGTGGACGACAGCAGCTGGGTGAAGGTGCTGGCGGGGGCGCCCACTGGGGATGTTGCGTGGTTCATGCCGTCAGACTGGCGGCCGGGTGGGGGCGGGGGCGAGTGCCGCGCCCCGTACGCGGGGTGACCGTACGGCGGCGGAGAGGAGTCGGCGCGCTTGCGGAACGGGCACGTGCGAGGGGTTGGGGGCCGGGCCGTGAACCGAGCGGGCCGCACCCCGGAGTGGGGTGCGGCCGGGTGTGCGCTTCTGGTGTCAGGTGGCCGAGGGCCCGGGGTTCCTCGGCTCTTGGCTGGGGACCGCGGTGCGCTCGGGGCTCTGGGCGGGAGCGGGGACGCGGTCCGTGGCGGAGGGCCTGGCGAAGATCTCGTCGAGGGTGGTGGCGTCGATGGCGCGGTCGAACCAGAGATCCAGGAGCGGCACGTCCGTGCAGGTGGTGATGCGCTGTCGGGTCTCTTCCGTCAGCGAGAAGCCGCGGCGCTCCATCAGGTGCAGCAACTGCTCGGCCTTTCCGGCCGCACGTCCTTCCCTGAATCCCTCCCTGAATCCCTCCTTGAACCCTTCTTCCTGTCCTGCGAGGCGGGCGTCGCCCACGATGGTGCCTGGCCTGGGGGTGAAGAGGGTCTGCATCAGGTTCCTCCAGATGTTCCGGGGATGTGTTCGCTGCCCAAGCCGTTCTCGATCGGTCCCGCCACGTCGTCCCGCGCTTCGCGGCCCGTGTCCTGGGCCAATGCCTCGCTCACTACCAAGCCGTGCAGGGTGTCTTGACATCCTCCCCGTCCTGAAGGACGGGGATTCCTGGCTCACGTTGGCTGGGGACCAGCGGTCCTCCAGCTCTTACACGATCAGCACCAGCCGGGTTGAGACCAGCCCGGACCAGCATCACACGCGCGGAGTTCTTGTCCCGAGGGGAGACGACTCCGCACGCGGTGCAGGTGTAGGTACGTTCCGAAAGAGGAAGTGCGTGCTTGGTTCTCGCTCCGCACGACGCGCAGTCCATGGTGGTGTGCGCGGGATGCACGAGACGCACATCGCGTCCGTGCTTGCGGCCCATCTCGATCAGGGCCGTCTTCGTGGCGCCGATCGCGGCGTCGGCGGCCTTGCGGGCCATGGTGGTCTTGGCTAGGAACTTCGGCTTGAAGTCCTCGACGGCGATGGCGTCGTGGTCCCGGACCACGTGTTTGGCCCACTTGCGGGCGGTGTCCTGCCGCTGCCGGGCCACCTTCTTGTGTACCTTCGCGGTCTGCGCCTGGGCCTTCCGGTAGCCGTTGGATGCGGCCTGCCCGCGCGCGGGGCGGCGGCGGGCCATCATCCGCTGGTAGCGGGCGAGACGCTGCGCCGCGCGCTTGCCGCGCTCGGCGTGGGGCAGGTCGTGGGCGTCGGATGTGGTGGTGGCGGTCTCCTTGACGCCCCAGTCCACACCGAGCACACGGCCCGTGGTGGGGAGCGGCTGGGTCCCGGTCGCGACGACAAACGACGCGTACCAGTGCCCCAGGCTGTCCTGGTATACGCGCACCGAGGAGGGTGCGGCGGGCAGTTCGCGGGACCACACGACTGTCAGGGCGATGCCGCCCGCCAGGTGCAGGCGGCCGTCCTTCAGGCGGAACCCGCGCACGGTGTAATTCAGCGTGGGCAGCGCGTTCCGCTTGCGCTTGATGCGGGGCATCCCGGCGCGCTGCCGGACCGGCAGCTTCGCCTTGATGTCCTTCATCGCCTTGGCGCGGGACTTGGCGAAGTCGCGGATGGTCTGCTGCTGCGGTACCGAGGCGCCCTGACGCAGCCACGTCATGGCGTTGCGGGCCGCGGTCAGCATCTTGTCGAGCTGGGCCGGGCCGCACGTCGCCTTCTCGGCTGCGTCGCGATTCAGCGCGTGGAGCTTGCGGGACATGGCTACGCACTCGTTCCAGATCCACCGGCAGCGCGCCCACTCGGCCATCAGGCCCGTGTGGGCGGTCGACGACACACGGAGACGGTAGGTGTACCGGGCATGCCCGGCATCCTCCGAAGCCTTCTGTTGTGTCGTCATGGTGTCATTTTGACACTTGTTCACCACTTGAAATCCACTACTCTGTGGTCATGGATGAAGAGAAGCGAATCACGCTCCGCCTGCCCGCCGACCTGCATGCGTGGCTGGCCGCTCAGGCCAAGTCCGCCCGCAGGTCCCTCAACTCCGAGATCGTCTACCGGTTGGAGGTTGAGCGCGCCACCGCCGTGGCTGACGCCGAATCGCCCTGACGGCGATTCGGCGATTCCTGCCCTGCTCCGCAGGAGTCTGACTCTCCCCCGCAAGCGGGAGGTACCCCCACCCCGGCCTGAAGGCCGGGGCGTCCTCGGAGGAATCCGGTGACTGACGTTGGGCATGGCGTGAAACTATGCGCGATGCGAGAACATGCGTTGGGTTTTGGGATGTGATCACCCGTTTGGTGGAGTTCTCTGAGGTTGGCTGACGCCGAGGCGTGCGGTCAGGGCGGGGACGAGTGCCGAGTCTGTTCTATGTGCACGGGCAGGGCAGTTCGGGCATAGTGCGGTTCGGGGAGCAGGTCACCACGGCCAGGGAGAGGTACGAGGGGCGTTCGAGGTAGTGGCCGTACGACACGTCGGCGCCCGAGCGCAGTCGTTCGGCGGCGGCGTCCACCAGCCGGGCCAGGCGCGCGGTGTCCCGGTCGGCCTCCGCCGCGAACCGCGGGGTGTACTCGGCCAGCCGCTCACCGAGCCAGGCCGCCGCCTCCTTCGCCTCGTCCCAGGTGCCCCGTACCAGTGAGCGGGGCTTGACGAGCCAGTACGCCGTCTCCAGGGGCGGGAGGTCCGACGTCCGGAACTCCGCGGCCGCCTGGCGGTAACGCTCGACCAGTTCCGGCCTGCTCCCGGCCGGGGGCGGCTCGGGGTGCGGGGGCCGCCGCAGGGCCTCGTCGTCGAAGCGCGCCTTCGGGCCGGTCCAGAGGTAGGCGTGGTGGTGCACGAGCCGTTCCCGTCTCGAGGAGCGCCGGCCGGACGCGGGGAGGGACCCGGTCCGGCCGGCGGCGGGGAGGGGAGGGGGAGGAGGGTCAGACGCCGAGGCCGAAGCGCGCCGGGTCGATACCGGCGGCGTCCAGCTCCTGCGTGGTGAACCGCAGCGGCTGCGCGTCCGGCCGCTTGCTGTCGCCCAGGGCCCAGGCGTTCTCACCGATCCGGGCCAGCGTCACGCATCCCTCGGTGCAGGGGCCGCCGCAGGCCTTCGTGAACGAGGCCCCGCCGATGTCGAGCGCGTACAGGTTGGTTCCGTTCTGCATGACTGCACCTTCCAGCTCGTCTGAACGCGGCCAGGACCGGCCGCCGCCCGCTCTGGGCGGGAGTTCACGGGAGGGGAGATGGCCGCCCAGGTGTTTCCGCCAGTGAGCGGCGGACGCGGACGGTTTCTCCTGGCTCTCCGTGACCTCAGAGTGGCGGTCGGACGGGGCGGGGACGAGTGTGGCACCCCGTACGCTGAGTCAGCGTACGGACACGAAGAGTGGGCGGTACGTCTGATTGTCCGTCAGGCTGGAGGTGAACGCGGGCGGCGTGAGGAGCCGTCGCGGTGAGGTACGGAGCGGAGGAAAGGGCGGCGGATGGACGTGGTCGGAGTCGAGGGGGAGGCGGCCGGGGGCGCCGGTGCGCGGGTGGCTCCGGCGGGGGAGTGGGAGCGGGAACCGCATCCGTCGGACAGCCTGCGCACGTTTGGTGCGTTCGTCCAGGCGCTGCGCGAGCACGCGGGGCTCAGCCGGGTCGACCTCGGCGCCCGGGTCCAGTACTCCAAACACACCGTGGAGTCGGTGGAGTTGGGCCGCCGGATGCCGGACGAGGCGTTCGTGGAGCAGGCGGAGGAGGCACTGGGCAACACGGGTGCGCTGCGGAAGGCGGCACGGCATCTGACGCGGGGGGAGGCGGGGCTTGCGGCGTGGTTCCGGCGGTGGGCGCGGCTGGAGCGGGAAGCGGTGAGTCTGTGCACGTACGAGTGCCGACTGGTGCCGGGGTTGTTGCAGTCGGAGGCGTATGCGCGGGCGGTGTTCGACAACAGCATCCCGTTGCTGACTGATGAGCAACGAGAGGCCCAGGTCGTCGCACGGATGGAGCGGCAGACGATGATGAGGGAGCGGCCGACCGTGCCGTTCGGCTTCATCGTGGAGGAATCGGTTTTCCGGCGCGGGCTGGGTGGGGTGCAAGTCCAGGCGAACATGCTGGACCATGTGCTTGAGCTCACTGCGCCGCGCAACGTGACGCTTCAAGTGGTGCCGTTGGCATTGGAGTTCCACGGGTGCCTGGACGGGCCTATGCGGATCTTGGAAACCCCGGAGGGACGTCGAGTTGGCTACTCCGAGGGGCAGCAGAACGGACGGTTGATCTCCGACGCGAAAGAGATGAGTCTGCTCTGCCGACGCTATGACACACTGCGCTCGCAGGCCCTGAACCCCAAGGAATCCCGGGACCTGCTGGAGCGACTGCGAGGAGAGCTATGAGCAGCGGTATGTCGGAACTCGCCTGGTTCAAGTCCAGCTACAGCGGCACCCAGGGCGACGACTGCGTGGAGGTCGCGATCGCGGAACAGGCCGTCCACGTACGGGACTCCAAGGACGTGACCCGCCCGGCCTTCGCCGTCGGCCGTGAGGGCTGGGGGCAGTTCGTGCGGTTCGCGTCGGAGTGCTGAGCGACTTGAGTGCGTGCCGTCCGCTGAAGTAGCGGGCGGCACGCACTCACCGCGTTCGAGGGCCCTTGGTCTCATCCGTGGGGCCGTAGCCGAGGGCGGCGCGGTTGATGAAACGGTCACCGAGGTCGCGCACGGGCGCGGGCTTCGGCTTCTGCACAGCGTTTTCGCCGTGGACTTCTTCGGGGCAGGCTTCTTGCCGCCCGCACGCCCGGCCGGTGCCGCCTTGGCCCGCTTGGCTTTCTGCGCGGCCGGGGGAGGTGACCTGGGCTGTTCGGACCACGGCGTGGGGGGGGGGGGGGGGCGGCGCCCCCCCCCCCCCCCCCCCCCCCCCCCCCCCGGCCCCCCGGGCCCCCCGCCCCCCCCCCCCGGG